>NZ_JAYMZR010000010.1:0-8975 GCF_035828615.1 Streptomyces sp. H27-D2
GTGTATTTACGGGCCTGGCGGCCCACAAATACACGACAGCGTCCAGGACCTACCGCCCCTCCGGCCCCGACCCCTCGCGTCTCGTCGGCGACTGACGACCGGACGGGCCAGGGGGCTGACTCCGTGCCGTTCGGGCGGAACCGGCCTCGTATCCCGGCGGCGGCTACCGGACGGAGCAAGGCCGGCTCTGTGTGCCGATCGGGCGGGCCAGCCTCGCCGCTCGTCAGCGGCTGCGGTCGGGTCGGGATGCGGTCTGGTCGGGATGCGGCCGGTTCCGTACAGCTCGTGGGGTCGTCGCCTCCTGCGGTCGCCGCCTCGCGGCTCAGCGGGGCAGTAGTTGGCCTCGGCGGCTCAGTAGGAAGCGTTTGAAGGCGGCTACCGGTGGGGTGTCGGGGTGGCCGTCGAGCCAGGCGACGCCGATTTCTCGGACGGCTCTCGGGGCTGTGACGGTCAGTTCCACTACTCCGGGGCGGGGGACGGCCGGGGGTGGCAGCAGGGCTACGCCCAGGCCGGCGGCCACCAGGCCGCGCAGGGTTTCGGCTTCTTCGCCCTCGAAGGCGACTCTCGGTTTGAAGCCGGCCTCGGCGCAGACCGCGTCAGTGATCCGGCGCAGGCCGTAGCCCGGTTCCAGGGTGACGAAGAGTTCGCCGGAGGCCTCCGCCAGGCGTACTCGCTTGCGGGAGGCGAGGCGGTGGTCGTCGGGGACGACCAGGCGCAGGCGTTGTTCGTCCAGGCGGCGGGCCACCAGGTCGGGGGCGTCCGGGACCGGGGAGGTCAGGCAGAGGTCCAGGTCGCCGGCGCGGAGGCGTTCGATCATGGCCTCGCCGTAGTTCTGGACGAGTTGGAAGCGGATGCGCGGGTGGTCGGCCCGGAAGGCGCGGATGAGGCCGGGGACGGTTTCGGAGCCGAGGGTGTGCAGGAAGCCGAAGGCGACCTTGCCGCCGCCCGGGTCGGCGTCGGCCCGTACCGACTCGGCTGCCTGCTCGACCCCGGTCAGGGCGCGTTCGACGGAGCTGAGGAAGGCCCGGCCTGCCGGGGTGAGGGATACGGTGCGGCCGTGCCGGGCGAAGAGCGCCACGCCCAGATCGTGTTCCAGCCGCGCCATCGAGCGGCTGAGGGTGGACTGCGGGACGCCCAGCTGGTGCGCGGCGCGGGTGACGTGTTCGTGCCGCGCGACGGCGGCGAACTGCGCGAGGCGCGGGGTCAGGGTCGCGGCCCAGGACTCGGCGTCGATGTCGGCCGCGACCGAGGCGGTCGCGGCCGAAGTCGCCCCGGGTGGCGGGCTGACGGCGGCCGGCCGGGGCTGTGTGACGGAGATGTCTTTTCTGTTACTAGCCGGTGACAGGGAGGGCTGTGACCTCTGCTCATGCGCCATGGGATCGATTATCGCGTTTTCGTGCATTGGACGCATGAAAACCACGTGCATACGGTCATGACATGCCTCCTGCCGATATCGAGGCGTCTGCCGCTACCCAGCGGGTGGGCGCCTCCGCCTCGCCGTCCCCCATGATCGACCCCGACTCCACCAAGCTGCGCCCCGGTGGCCCCGGCTACCGCCGGATGAGCTTCGCCCTGTTCTCGGCGGGAGTCGCGACCTTCGCGCTGCTCTACTCCACCCAGGCGCTGCTGCCCGCGATCTCCGACGACCTCGGGGTGACGCCGGGCCAGGCGAGCTGGACCGTCTCCGCCGCGACCGGCGCTCTGGCGCTCGCCGTGCTCCCGCTCAGCGCCCTGTCCGAGCGCTTCGGGCGGCGCGCGATGATGACCGCCTCGCTGGTCGTCGCCGCGCTGGCCTCGCTCGTGGTGCCGTTCGCGCCCGACCTCGGCTGGCTGATCGCGCTGCGCGCGGTGCAGGGACTCGCGCTGGCCGGGCTGCCGGCGTCGGCGATGGCGTTCCTGGCGGAGGAAGTCCGTCCCAAGGCGCTGGTGGCCGCGATCGGCCTGTTCGTGGCGGGCAACAGCATCGGCGGTATGTCCGGGCGGATCGTGACCGGCTGGGTCGCCCAGGCATGGGGCTGGCGAGCGGCGCTCGGCGCGGTGGGCGTGCTGGCCGTGCTGTGCGCGGTGGTCTTCCAGCTGATGATCCCCAAGGCCCGGCACTTCACGCCGGGTTCGATCAGCCCGCGCGCCCTGGCCCGTACGGTCGGCGGACACCTGTCCGACCCGCTGCTGCGCCGGCTGTACGCGATCGGCGCGCTCTTCATGACCGTCTTCGGCGCGGTCTACACGGTGATCGGCTACCGGCTCGTCGAGGCGCCCTTCAACCTCCCGCAGGGCGTCGTCGGCTCGATCTTCCTGATCTACCTGGTCGGCACCCTCTCCTCGGCCGCCGCCGGGCGGCTCGTCGCCCGGCTGGGGCGGCGCGGCGCGCTGTACGGAGCGGTGGGCACCACGACAGCCGGGCTGCTGCTCAGCCTCGCCGACTCGCTCCCCGCGGTACTCGCCGGGCTGGTGCTGATCACGGCCGGCTTCTTCGCCGGGCACGCGGTGGCCTCGTCGTCGGTGAGCCGGGCCGCCAAGACCGGTCGCGCTCAGGCCTCCGCGCTGTACCAGACGGCTTACTACCTGGGCAGCAGCATCGGCGGCACGGTCGGCGCGCTCGCCTTCCACGCGGCGGGCTGGACCGGCACCGTCGTGCTCGGTCTGGTGGCCGTACTCAGCGCCGCGGCGATCACGCTCTACGCGACCCGCAAGGCGCTCGCCGAGCGACGCGCCGAGTCGCAGGCGGCTGCCGCCGCCGCTACCGCCCGGACCCGGACCTCGCGCGCCATGGCCGTCCGCGTCTGAGCAGCCGGCCCATATGAGCCCGAAGGGGCCCGCCTCACCACCTGTCCTGGTGGGGCGGGCCCCTTCGACTGTGTGCGTGTCGACTAAGCGATGCGGTCCCGGATGATCGGGGTCGGGGTGAACGCGGTGCCCGGCGCCGCGATCCCGGCCGCCCCGGTGAGGGATTCGAGGGCGTACGCGAACTTCTCCGGGGTGTCCGTGTGCAGGGTCAGCAGCGGCTGGCCCGCCGTGACGCTCTCGCCCGGCTTGGCGTGCATCTCGATGCCCGCGCCCGCCTGCACCGGGTCCTCCCTGCGCGCCCGGCCCGCGCCGAGCCGCCAGGCCGCGACGCCCACCGCGTAGGCGTCGAGGCCGGTGAGGACACCGGTCGAGGCGGCGGTGACGACGTGCTGCTCGCGCGCGAGGGGCAGCTTCGCGGCCGGGTCGCCGCCCTGGGCGATGATCATGCGGCGCCAGCAGTCCATCGCCGAGCCGTCCGCGAGGGCCTTGACGGGGTCAGCGTCCGGGAGCCCCGCCGCGTCGAGCATCTCGCGGGCCAGCGCGAGGGTCAGCTCGACGACGTCGGCCGGACCGCCGCCCGCCAGCACCTCGACCGACTCGCGGACTTCGAGCGCGTTGCCCGCCGTCAGCCCGAGCGGGGTGGACATGTCGGTGAGCAGCGCGACGGTATGGACGCCGTGGTCGGTGCCGAGGCCGACCATCGTGGAGGCCAGTTCGCGCGCGTCCTCGATCGTCTTCATGAAGGCGCCGGAGCCGACCTTCACGTCCAGCACCAGCGAGCCGGTGCCCTCGGCGATCTTCTTGGACATGATGCTGCTGGCGATCAGCGGGATCGCCTCGACGGTGCCGGTCACATCGCGCAGCGCGTACAGCTTCTTGTCCGCGGGGGCGAGGCCGTCGCCCGCCGCGCAGATGACCGAGCCGACGTCGCGCAGGACGGCCATCATCTCGGCGTTGGTCAGCTGCGCGCGCCAGCCGGGGATGGACTCCAGCTTGTCGAGCGTGCCGCCGGTGTGGCCCAGGCCGCGCCCGGAGAGCTGCGGCACGGCCGCGCCGCAGGCGGCTACCAGCGGCGCCAGCGGGAGGGTGATCTTGTCGCCGACGCCGCCGGTGGAGTGTTTGTCGGCGGTCGGGCGCGGGAGGGAGGAAAAGTCCATCCGCTCACCGCTTTGGATCATCGCGGCGGTCCAGCGGGCGATCTCGGCGCGGTCCATGCCGTTGAGCAGGATCGCCATCGCGAGCGCGGACATCTGCTCGTGAGCGACCTCGCCACGGGTGTAGGCGTCGATGATCCAGTCGATCTGAGCGTCGCTCAGACGGCCGCGGTCGCGCTTGGTGCGGATGACGGAGATGGCGTCCATGGACAGCCCTTCCTTGCGTTCGACTTCGGGTACATGTTCAGCGTTCGAGGTCGGCGGGGCCGAAGGCGTCGGGCAGCAGCTCGCTCATCGGGCGGATGCCCGAGGCGGTGTCGACCCGCAGCTCAGGGCCGCCGTGCTCCCACAGGAGGTGGCGGCAGCGGCCGCACGGCATCAGCACGTCACCGTTGCGGTCGCAGCAGGTGAAGGCCGTGAGCCGGCCGCCGCCGGTGGCGAACAGCGCCGAGATCAGTCCGCACTCGGCGCACAGCGCGACACCGTAGGCGGCGTTCTCCACGTTGCAGCCGACGACCGTACGACCGTCGTCCACCAGCGCCGCCGCGCCCACCGGGAAGCGCGAGTAGGGGGCGTACGCCAGGGTCATCGCGCCCCTCGCCCGCGCCCGTAGCGCCTCCCAGCCCTCGGGAGAGGGAACCTCGGGAGAGGGAACCTCGGGGGCGGCGCTCATGAGCCCTCCCCTCGCCGGTATGCCTTGCCGATCGCCTTCGGGGCCCGTAGCCGCTGTGCGGACAGGGCCAGTACGAGCAGCGTGGCGACGTAGGGGGTCGCGTCGACGACCTCCAGCGGCACCGTGTCCGTGAAGGCGTACCAGAGCACGAGCAGCACCGCGAAGAGCAGGCTGAGGCCCGCCTGAAGCCTGCCGCCCTGCCGCCATTTCCAGGCCGCGAGGGCCACCAGCAGCACGGCGAGCAACAGCAGCAGCGCGTGCACGACGGGGCCGCCGCTGCGCAACTGGAGGCTGTCGGTGTAGCCGAACAGGCCCGCGCCCATGGCGAGTCCGCCGGGCCGCCAGTTGCCGAAGATCATCGCGGCGAGGCCGATGTAGCCGCGCCCGCCGGTCTGGCCCTCGTTGTAGAAGTGGGTGCTGATCGCGATGAACGCGCCGCCGAGGCCGGCCAGGCCGCCGGAGACGAGTACGGCCGCGTACTTGTACTTGTAGACGTTGACGCCGAGCGACTCGGCCGCGACCGGGCTCTCGCCGCAGGAGCGCAGCCGCAGGCCGAAGGAGGTGCGCCAGAGCACCCAGAAGGTGCCGACTATCAGCGCTACGGCGAGCACGGTCAGCCAGGACACGTCGGTGACCAGGCCGCCGAGGAAGCCGGCGAGGTCGGAGACCAAGAACCAGTGGTGTTTCTCGATCGATTCGAGCCCCGGTGAGAGGCCCGGCACGGTGATCGAGGGCATGTCGTCCATCTGCGGCGAGGTGCGGTCGGTGCCGCCCTTGATCTGGGCCTCGCTGCCCTCCTCGGCGAACCACTGCTTCGCGAGGTACTGGGTCGCGCCGAGCGCCAGGATGTTGATCGCGACGCCGGAGATGATGTGGTCCACGCCGAAGGTGACGGTGACGACCGCGTGGATCAGTCCGCCGAGCGCGCCGCCGATGACGCCCGCCGCGGCGGCGGCCCACGGCCCGTACTCCCAGCCGACCGCGCCCGCGGCGAAGGTGCCCATGATCATCATGCCTTCGAGGCCGATGTTGATCACACCGGCCCGCTCGGCCCACAGGCCGCCGAGCCCCGCGAGGCCGATCGGCACCGCGCCGGCCAGCGCCGCGTTGATCTGGCCGGTGGAGAACATCTCGTCAGTGCCGGTGATCACACGCAGCGCGGACAGCAGGATCAGTCCGGCGGAGATCAGCAGCAGCACCACCGGGAAGGTGAGCTTGGGGCGGAGCTTCTTCAGTCCCGCCGTTTTGGGCCGCTCGGGCGCGGTGGCCGTGTTGCCGCTCATCGCTCCCCCTCGCGGGACTCGGCGGCGCGGTCGCGGAGCGCACTCAGCTCGTGGAGGGCGCTCGACTCGGGGAGCGCACTCGACTGGCGGCGCGCCCCCGACTTGACGGCTCGCTCGCTCACGCGCCCACCTCCACGTTGTCGTTCTTACGGGCGGCCTCGGCGGCGAGCTCCTCGCCGACCTTCCGCTGCTGGCTCTTGAGCCCGTACCGGCGTACGAGCTCATAGGCGACCACGACGCACAGGACGATGACGCCCTGTATGACGCCGACGATCTCCTTGTCGTAGTCCTCGAATTCCAGCTGGGTGCCGGTGCGTTCGAGGAAGCCCCAGAGCAGGGCGCCGAGCGCGATGCCGACCGGATGGTTGCGGCCGAGCAGCGCGATGGCGATGCCGGTGAAGCCGATGCCGGTCGGGAAGTCGGTGCCGTAGTTGTACGACTCGTTGAGCAGCGTCGGCATGCCGACCAGGCCCGCGGTCGCGCCGGACAGCACCATGCTGGTGACCACCATGCGCTTGACGTTGACGCCGCTGGCGTCGGCGGCCGAGTCGGACCGGCCGACGGTGCGCAGGTCGAAGCCGAAGCGGGTGCGGCCGAGCACGAACCAGTAGACGACGCCGACGAGCACCGCGATCACGATGAAGCCGTAGACCGGCTTGGGCTCGGTGGGGATGTCGAAGAAGTGGCTGGAGGCCGGGATCGGTTCGGTGAAGACGAGGTTGCCCTCCTTCTTGCCGAGCCGGCCCGCTTGCAGGAAGTAGCCGATGACCGACGCCGCGATGGCGTTCAGCATGATCGTGGTGATGACCTCGCTGATGCCGCGGGTCGTCTTCAGCAGTCCGGCGATGCCCGACCAGATCGCGCCGACCAGCATCGCGGTGAGGATGATGAGCGGGATCTGGATGATGCCGGGCAGCGCGAGCGCGCCGCCGACAGCCGCGGCGCAGAAGGCCGCGAGGCGGTACTGGCCGTCCACGCCGATGTTGAACAGGTTCATCCGGAAGCCGATGGCGACGGCGATTCCGGCGAGGAAGTACGGGGTGGCCTTGTTGAGGATGAAGACCTGGCTGTCGCTCTTGGTGCCGAAGTCGATCATGATCTCAAAGGCGTGGAACGGCTCCTTGCCGGTCGCCAGGATGATCAGCGAGGTGATCACCAGCGCGGCGAGGATCGCGAGGACCGGCGCGGCGATCCCGAGCATCATCCGGTTCTTGTCGAACTTCTTCATCAGCCCTCCTCCCCTTCCCGCGGCTCGGCCGCGGGCGGCCGGACCGCTCGCGTCTCATCGGCCGGTGAATCGTCGGCCGTCGGCTCGTCCTCGACATGCGCGAGGTGGCCGCTGGCGGCGCCGGTCATGGCGGAGCCCAACTCCTCGGGGGTGATGGTGGCGGGGTCGGCGTCCGCGACCAGGCGGCCGCGGTACATCACCCGCAGGGTGTCGGAGAGCCCGATCAGCTCGTCGAGGTCGGCGGAGATCAGCAGCACCGCCAGGCCCTCGCGGCGGGCCTCCTTGATCTGGTCCCAGATCTGCGCCTGCGCGCCCACGTCCACGCCCCGGGTGGGGTGCGCGGCGATCAGGAGCTTGGGGTGGTGGCTCATCTCGCGGCCGACGATCAGCTTCTGCTGGTTGCCGCCGGAGAGCGAGGCCGCGGTGACCTCGATGCCGGGGGTGCGGACGTCGTACTCCTCGACGATCCGCGCGGTGTCGCGGCGGGCGGCGCCCAGGTCGAGCAGCCCGCGCTTGCTGTTGGGCCGCTCGGTGACGTGGCCCAGGATGCGGTTCTCCCACAGCGGGGCTTCCAGCAGCAGTCCGTGCCGGTGCCGGTCCTCGGGGATGTAGCCGATGCCGGCTTCGCGGCGGGCGCGGGTCGGGGCCTGCGAGATGTCGGCGCCGTCCAGGGTGACGCTGCCGCCGTCCGGCACCCGCATCCCCATGATCGCTTCGACCAGTTCGGCCTGGCCGTTGCCCTCCACACCCGCGATGCCCAGGACTTCGCCCTGGTGGATGGTGAAGTCGATGCCGTCGAGCACGGACCGTACGACCCCGTCCGGGTCGGTCGCGCGCAGTTGCAGCTCGCGGACCTGGAGCAACGGGGTGTCGGTGACCGTCGACTCGCGGGTTTCCGGCGAGGGCAGTTCGCTGCCCACCATCAGCTCGGCGAGCTGCTTGGGCGTGACGTCCGCCGGGTGCACCGAGGCGACGGTGGTGCCGCGCCGGATGACGGTGATGTCGTCGGCGACCGAGAGGACCTCGCCCAGCTTGTGCGAGATGAAGATGACGGTGAGGCCCTCGGCCTTGAGCTCGCGGAGGTTGTCGAAGAGCGCGTCGACCTCCTGCGGGACCAGGACGGCCGTGGGCTCGTCGAGGATCAGCGTGCGGGCGCCGCGGAAGAGGACCTTGAGGATCTCGACGCGCTGGCGGTCGGCGACGCCGAGGTCCTCGACGAGCAGGTCGGGGCGGACCCCGAGGCCGTACGCGTCCGAGATCTGCTGGATGCGGGTCCGCGCCTTCGCGCCGATGCCGTGCATCTTCTCGGCGCCCAGGACGACGTTCTCCAGGACGGTGAGGTTGTCGGCGAGCATGAAGTGCTGGTGCACCATGCCCACGCCGCGGCCGATCGCGTCGGCCGGGCTGTGGAAGGAGACCTGCTCACCGTCGACCGAGATGGTGCCCTCGTCCGGCCGTTGCATGCCGTAGAGGATCTTCATCAGGGTGGACTTGCCGGCGCCGTTCTCGCCGACGAGCGCGTGGACGGTGCCGCGGCGCACGGTGATGTCGATGTCGTGGTTGGCCACGACTCCGGGGAACCGCTTGGTGATTCCGTGGAGTTCCACGGCATTGGGTCCCGTGGGATGGGGTTCCACGGCATGGGAGCTGCCGGAAGCGGCTCGGGGGCCGTTGGGCGCACTGCTGGACGCTGCGATGGCGCACTCTCCTCTGGAGGAAGGAGCGGGGGCCTGGACGGCCGGACGGATACCGGACGCGCTCCGGCTGGGCGAGGGTGGGGCGGTGGGGCGAAGGTGCTGCCGTGGAGCAAGGGAGGCTGGGGGGGGAGGGTGACCCTATCCCGCCAACCC
>NZ_JAYMZR010000010.1:8985-105752 GCF_035828615.1 Streptomyces sp. H27-D2
CGCCCCCGCCCGCGCGGTCGGTCAGGGGCGCTGCGGGGTCACGGGGTGTCGCTGACCTTGACGTCGCCGTCCGCGATCTTCTTCTTGACCGCGTCGATCTTCGGCTTGATGTCGTCGATGAAGCCGCCCGAAGTGGAGAGGCTGACGCCGTCCTTGTCGAGGCTGTACGCGGTGGTGCCGGTGAGCGGCTTGTCGTCCTTGACGCTCTTGATCAGCTCGTACACCGCGACGTCGACGTTCTTCACGACCGAGGTGAGGATCGAGTTCTTGTACTTCGCCAGTGCCGTCTGGCGGTACTGGTCGGAGTCCACGCCGATCGCCCAGGCGCCCTTCTTGGCGGCCACGGCCTCGATCGAACCCGCACCGGACAGGCCCGCCGCGGTGTAGATCACGTCGTTGCCCTGGTCGAGCATTCCCTTGGCCTTCTCCTTCGCAGCGGCAGGGTCGTTGAAGCCCTTGTCGTTGTTCGGGTAGAGGTACTGGGAGGTGACCTTCGCCTTCGGGTCGGTCGCCTTGACGCCCTGCTCGAAGCCGGCCTGGAACTTCTGGATCAGGGCGTTGTTCACGCCGCCGATGAAGCCGACCTTGTGGCTCTTGGACTTGAGCGCGGCGGCGACGCCTGCGAGGTACGAGCCCTCGTGCTCCGCGAAGACCATGCTGTTGACGTTCTTGCCCGCGACCACCGAGTCGACGACGCCGAACGAGGTCTTCGGGAAGTCCTTGGCGACCTTGGCGACGGACTTGCCGTAGTTGAAGCCGACCCCGATGACCGGGTTGTAGCCGGCCTCGGCGAGGGAGGTGAGCCGCTGCTCGCGGTCCGCCTCGGTCTCGTTGTTGCGGGCGGTCATCATCTTGCCGCCGACCTTGAGCTCCTTCTCCGCCTTGTCGAGGCCACGGGCCGCCGACTCGTTGAAGGAGTGGTCACTACGGCCGCCCACGTCGAACGCGAGGCCGACGCCCTTGGACTTGCCGTCGGAGGAGTCGGTCGAACTCTCCCCACAGGCGGTTGCGGTGAATGCGAGAGCGGCGGTGGCGACACTCGCGGCTGCGATCTTGGATACCCGGCGCAAGAGGACTTCCCCTTCAATGAAAGCGCCTCTTACGGCGCTGGCTTCGCCGCATCGTAACGCGCGTAGATGTCAGATAAAGGGCTGCTCTGAAGCCGTTATCGGATCGACGCGAACCTGTCTTGACCGTGATCCCGACGGCGTCTTTACAGACGGTGGCCATCGAGCAACGCAGCGGCGGTGAAGAGCTCCACGCCCACCTTGATCGCGCCCTCGTCGACGTCGAAGTCACCGCAGTGCAGATCCCGCCGGGCCGCCTCGCCGACCGCGTGCACCGCTCGTACGCCGAGCCGGGCCATCGCGCCGGGGACGTGCTCCAGATACCAGGAGAAGTCCTCGCCGCCCAGGCTCTGCTCGGTGTCCTCGATCGAGTGCTGGCCGAGTCTGGCGGCCATCGCGTCGCGCAGCAGCTCGGTGGCGGCCGGCTCGTTGACCACCGGCGGGACGCCCCTGATGTAGTTGATCTGCGACTTCGCGCGGTGCAGCGTGGCGACCTCGTCGATCGCCGCGTGCACCAGATCGGGGGCGGCGCGCCAGGCGGGCAGGTCCAGGCAGCGGACCGTTCCGGACAGCTCGGCGTGCTGCGGGATCACATTGCAGGCGTGCCCGGCCTCCAGCCGCCCCCAGGTCAGGGCCAGCCCGGCGCGCGCGTCCACCCGGCGGGCGAGCAGCGCGGGCACCTCGGTCGCCACCTTGGCGGCGGCGGTCACCAGGTCGGTGGTCAGGTGGGGGCGCGCGGTGTGGCCGCCCGCGCCGTCCAGGGAGACTTCGAGCCGGTCGCACGCGGAGGTGATCGGACCGGGGCGCAGCCCGATCCGGCCGACCTCGACCCGGGGGTCGCAGTGCACCCCGACGATCCGGCCCACGCCTTCCAGCACCCCGGACTCGATCGCGTCGGGCGCACCTCCCGGCAGCACCTCCTCGGCCGGCTGGAAGATCAGCCGGACCGGCTGCGGCAGCAGGCCCTCGCGCGCCAGCCCGGCGAGGACCAGGCCCGCGCCGAGCACGACGGTGGTGTGCACGTCGTGGCCGCAGGCGTGCGCGCGGTTCGCGACGGTGGAGCGGTACGGGACGGACTTGGTGTCCGGGATGGGCAGCGCGTCGATGTCGGCCCGGAGGGCGAGCATGCCGCGGGCGGGGGTGGCTGGGATGGCGGGGACGGGCTCTCCCTCTCCTGCCGAGCCGGTGCCGATGTCGCAGATGAGGCCGGTGCCGATCGCGAGGACCCGGGGTTTGAGGCCCGCCCGCTCCAGCCTGGCCTTCAGGGCCGCGGTGGTGCGGAACTCGCAGTTGCCCAGCTCGGGGTGCATGTGCAGGTCCCGGCGGAACGAGATGAGTTCGGCGCGCAGCTCATCGGGCAGCGCGCCCGGCATTTCCGCGGCGCTGTCGTCGGCTTCGGTCTCGCGGGACGTCAATTGCTTCACCCTCTGAAGGGTAGAGCGCACCGGTGGGCAACCGGGCCTCGATCAATAAAACTTCAGCCCGTTAGGGGAAGGGAAAGTGGGTTGCGCGGCGCATGACCTCTCGCACAGATGGGTATGCGTGTCCGAATCGCCACTCTCTGTATGCGGCCCGCGCGCGGGCCTTCAGCTCGCCGAGGCCGGTACGGACGACAGCCGGGTGATGTCGCGGGCCGAGCCCGTGACGCCGGACAGGAACCCCTGGGCGCGGGGCGAGGCCGTGTCCGTCAGCCACTCGGGGTCGATGTCGCAGACGGCGACCTTGACCTCGGTGCCGGCGAGTGCCAGCGGCAGGGTGTGCACGACGGTGGACGGGAAGCTCAGGATCGTCCGGCCTATCGGGCCGCGCCGCGCGATGAGTTCGAGGGGCAGGTCGGGCCGCACGATCTCCAGCCCGGTGCGGGTGGTGATCCGGTGCAACTTGTCAGGGCTCTCCCTGCGGTGCGCGAAGTAGCGGGTCGCGCCGTGGTCGCGGGCCAGCGTGGCGACCGCGTCGAGGTAGTGGTCGAGATCGACGACTCCGGTCTCCACCAGCGAGGTGCCGACCAGGTCGGTGCCGCGGGTCAGCCGCGGCGGGCCGAACCGGGCGCGGGTCCAGGCGAAGTCGTTCGCGGTCACCTCTATACCGGGCGGCGGCTCGACGGGCATCGAGGTGAAGACCTCCCCCCGGTGGCGCGGCGTCGGGGTGAGCCGACGGCGCGCGATGGCGGACACCGGCGCGTACAGCAGTCCGAGCGCCCCCCGGCCGCCGCGCCCGACCCGGTGCCAGCGCACCAGCCGTTCGCCCTTGGCCAGTTGGGAGACGAACTCCATGGTGGCGGTGCCGTCGTCGACCACGACGAGGTCGTGCGCGGTGGTGAGGGTCAACAGGAGTTGAACGTAACGGGAGAACGGGTCGCCGATGACCACCCGGCGCGCACGGCGCAGGGCGGGCGTGAGCCCCTTTATCGTGCCCAGCGGCGCACTCGCTCCGCCGCGCGCCTCCTCCCAGCGGACCGTGATCCCCTCGTCCCTGGCGAGTTCCACCATGCGGCGGAGCTGGCCCCGGGTCATCGGGTCGTGCGGTGAGAGCACCACCACAGTGAGGTCCGCGCCGGTTCCGGTGCCGGTGCTGGTCCGCGCGGCGTCCGGCCCGTACACGTCCTCGCGGCTCGCCCGCTGGGCGTCCGCGTACGCCCACTCCAGGACGTTGAGCAGTTGCACCGGGCTCTCGACGAACGCGAGGGTGCCCCCCGCGGCCCGGGGCTCACCGCGCCCGGACAGTCCCCGGAAGCGGCGCGCGGCAGTCGATGAGAGCTGCTCGCGCGACGCTTCCGGGAGCGGGCCCGCGGGCCCGTCAGGTGTGCTCACCGAGATCCACCTCGTGTTCTCGTTCGTAGCCTTGTCTTTGCGGCCTTCGCCTTGTCTTCACAGCCCTGCCGGGTCGGACGCGGCGGATCGGACGCGGCCGGGTCTGACCGGATGCGACCGGACCCAGGTCGGTCCTGGGCGGACCGCCGCAGGTCTGACCGCAGCCGGTCAGACCGCCGCCGGCTCGCGGTCGTTGCCCTCGGCGACGACGCCGGCGACGCGGCGCAGCTTCTTCATCGGGCCGAGCTCGCTCTCGTAGACCTTCTTGACGCCGTCGCCCAGCGACTCCTCGACGACGCGGATGTCGCGGACGAGCCGGACCAGGCCCTGCGGCTCGACCGAGGCGGCCTGGTCGGAGCCCCACATGGCGCGGTCCAGGGTGATGTGCCGCTCGACGAAGGCGGCCCCGAGGGCGACCGCGGCGAGGGTGGTCTGCAGGCCGGTCTCGTGGCCGGAGTAGCCGATCGGGACGTTCGGGAACTCGGCCTGCAGGGTGTTGATCACGCGCAGGTTGAGCTCCTCGGCCTTCGCCGGGTACGTGCTGGTGGCGTGGCAGAGCAGGATGTTCTCGCTGCCCAGCACCTCGACCGCGTGCCGGATCTGCTTCGGGGTGGACATGCCGGTCGAGAGGATGACCGTACGGCCGGTGGCGCGCATGGCGCGCAGCAGCTCGTCGTCGGTGAGGGAAGCCGAGGCGACCTTGTAGCAGGGCACGTCGAACTTCTCCAGGAAGGCGACCGACTCGACGTCCCACGGGGAGGCGAACCAGGCGATGTCGCGCTTCTTGCAGTACTCGGCGATCGCGCGGTAGCCGTCCTCGTCGAACTCGACGCGGTGGCGGTAGTCGATGTACGTCATCCGGCCCCAGGGGGTGTCGCGCTCGATCTGCCACTGGTCGCGCGGGGTGCAGACCTCGGGGGTGCGCTTCTGGAACTTCACCGCGTCGCAGCCCGCGTCGGCGGCGGCGTCGATCAGCGCGAAGGCGTTCTCCAGGTCGCCGTTGTGGTTGATGCCGATCTCGCCGGTGATGTAGACGGGGTGGCCAGGACCCGCGGTCTTCGTGCCGAGGGTGCGCAGGCGGGTGGCGTTGCTCATCAGGGAGGTTCCTTTTCCTGGAGGTACTGGAGATATCCGGGTGGCGCTGGTGATGTGGGTTGGGTCGAGGGGTTCCGGGACGGGGCCGGGAAGCCGGCCCGGCCGGGCTACAGGGCGGGCCCGAGAATCCACGCGGCGATCTCGCGGATCGCGCCGTCGCCACCGGGAGTGGAGGTGACGGCGCGGGCGGCGCCGCGCACGATGTCGTGCGCGTCGGCGACCGCGACGGGCCAGCCCACGAGGCCGAAGCAGGGCAGGTCGTTGACGTCGTTGCCGACGTAGAGCACCCGCTCCGGCGCGATGCTCTGCTCCTCGCACCACTGCTTGAGTGCGAGGTCCTTGCGGTCGATGCCATGGAGCACGGGAACCCGCAGCTTGCGGGCGCGTGCGGCGACGACCGGGTTCTGTTCCGTGGACAGGATCAGCAGCGCCAGCTCCGCACGGCGGAGGGCTGCGATGCCGAGTCCGTCGCCGCGGTGCACGGCGACCATTTCCCGTCCATCGGAGTCGACCAGCACCCTGTCGTCGGTCTGGGTGCCGTCGAAGTCGATTACCACCGCGTCGATGTCGTCACGGGTGGGGAGCGCGCCGGGGCGCGGGGCGTCCAGCAGGGGCGCGAGGACGCGGGCGCGGGCCAGGTCGCCGGGCTCGTCGATCTCCAGGACCCTGGCCGGGTCGGTCCGTACGAGCTCGGTGCGGCCGAAGAAGCGGTGCCGCGCGTCGCGGAAGCCGTCGGCCCGCATCGCGTAGGCCGCGCCGGTCTCCAGGAGGTCCTGGGGGCGGTCCTGCCTGCGCGGGCGGTACGACTTGTCGTGGTTGACGCCCATGCCGCCGCTGACCGGCGCGACGGGTGCGACCGCTGCCGGGGCGGGCGCCGGGGCGGTTCCACTCGGCTCGGGGACGCTTCCGGCCGGGACGCTTCCACTCAGCGCGGGGACGGCGCTCAGGGCCGGGGCGATGTGCGCGGCCGGAGTGTGCGCTGCCGGGGCGAGGGCCTCGTCGGCGTTCAGGTCGTCCAGGCCGTCGTCCGCGTCGCGCCAGACGAAACCGTGGAAGGGGGCCACCGTCAGGGCCGTGTCGGCGCCGGCTTCGAGGACGGCGGCGGCCACCCCGTCGATGTCCTCGCGGACGATGAAGGGGCTGGTGCACTGCACCAGCAGGACGACGTCCATGACCGCGCCCTGCAGCGCCTCGTGGGCTTCCATGGCGTGCAGCACCGCGGCCTCACTGGTCGCCGTGTCCCCCGCGATGGCGGCGGGGCGCATGACCACATCGGCTCCCGCGCCGCGTGCGGCGGCGGCGATGCCGGGGTCGTCCGTGGAGACGACGACGTCCGTGACGAGCCGGGTAGCGCGGCATTCCCGTACGGCGCGCGCCACGAGCGGCACGCCCCCCACCGCGGCCAGGTTCTTGGCGGGCACGCCCTTCGACCCGCCGCGGGCCGGGATCACCGCGAGGACGCGGCCGGCCCTGGGTGCGGTGGCTGTCGGGACACTCCCTCGCCCGGAGGACTCCGTGCTGGACATGGCGGCTCCATCGGTAGGGGCGCTGAGCGCCGGCCGTGAACGTGCGGACTGTGCGGAACGTGCGGGCTGGGCGGACTGGACGGACTCCGCTACAGCGCCGCCGGGAGCGCGCGCTGCGGCGCCGGAAGCGGGCGCGCGCACGGCGGCGCCGGGCGCGGGGACGGCGCTCACAGCTCCCCCATCCGGCGGATGACGGGGGCCACGCGCTGGACGCCGTGCCGGTAGGTGCCGCGCGCCGCCTCCCGCAGGGCGTTGCGGACGGCCAGCCGGACCCCGGAGACCTCGGCGGCCGAGGTGTCCGAGCCGGGGCGCGGCGCGCCGTCCGGGCCGAGGCCGTGCCGGGCCAGTACGCCGGGGAGGTAGCCCGGCGCGGTGACGGGTGTGTAGTAGGGAGCCGGCGGCGGGAGTTCGGCGGCCGCGGCCAGTTCGGCGACCCGGTCGCGGGCCACGTCGAACGCCGTCTCGTATCCCCCGCTCTCCGAATGGGCCGCGACGCCCTGCCTGCTCAGCCATTCGGCGGCCGGGTGCGGCCGGTGCCCCGCGTCGAGCTGGTCCCAGGAGGCGAGGCAGCCGGAGCCGAGGAAGTGGTGGTTGCCGAGCGTCTCGCGCACGCCCAGGTCGGTCAGGACAGCGGTCGGGATGCCCCGGTGCAGCGATTCGAGGGCGGCTGTGGAGCTGACGGTGACCAGCAGGTCGGTGCGGTCGAGGACGTCGCCCATGTGTCCGTAGACCAGTCGGCAGTTGGCCGGCAGGCCGTCCGGCAGCTTGGCGGTGAGCTTCTGGTAGGGCAGTTCCTCGATGTGCGTGGTGTGCTCGCCGGGCTTGCTGCGCAGCTTGATCAGGACTTCCCGGTCCGGGTGCCGGCGGGCGTGCTCGACGGCCCGGCGCAGCAGGTACGTACGGTCGGCGCGGCGGTCCGGCACGGAGGGCTGGGCGGCGAAGACGACGGTGTGCGGACGGCCCTCGCGCGCCCCCTCGTCGTACGGCGCGCCCCCCAGGAAGGGCAGCGCGCACTCGACGACGCTCTCCGTCCCGGCCCCTACACCCGCGTAGACCTCGCGGAAGCGGTCCGCGTCGTGCCGGCTGTTGGCGAGCACCAGGTCCGCGCCGTGCCGCAGCAGCAGCCCGTCGGCGAGTTTTTCGTAGACGACCCCTACATAGCCGGTCGCGACGACGGGCCGCCGCCCGGCGGCCTCCCGCCAGGCGTGTCCCAGCCCGTGCAGCATCGCCTGGACGGCGCCGCCGACACAGGAGAGCACGAGCAGGTCGCAGTTCGTCCGGTCCAGGGACCGGACGAACTCGACGCCTGTGACCTCGCGCAGAGAGTCCGCCCCCACCCCGACCTCGTCGAGTTGGCGGACCGTTGGCGTGGCGCGGCCGCGTAGGAGGTACCCGTCGAGCCGGGCCCCCGGTGCGAGGCGGCGCGCGGTGAGCGCACCCCATTTCCACCGGGTGTCCGAATCGGCGAGTACGGCTACTCGCAGCTGAGAAGTGGTACGTGATGGCACATCGAAGACGCTAGAAAGCGATTCCGAGTGACGGCCCAACTCAGCCGCAACAGCGGGTTAACAACAGGTCGACGATTAACGATTCGAGCCATCGGAAGGGCTGGTTAACCATTCCGCCATTCGTCGTTCACCCACGAGACCCCTACCGGCCAAGACGAATCACGGCCGGACACCTAACGTCACCCAGGTGGTTAAGCTCTCCGTCATCGTGCCGTTCTACAACGTGCAGACATACGCCCCTGACACGCTCAGAAGCCTGCGTGCGAACGCGCGACAGGACTTCGAATTCATTCTCGTCGACGACTGTTCGACCGACGGGACTCCGGAGATTCTGGACCGCGCCGCGCGGGACCTGCCGGGCGCCGTCGTCGTACGGCACGAACAGAACGGCGGTCTCGCCACCGCCCGTAATACCGGCCTCGACGCGGCTCGCGGCGAATACATCACCTTCCTCGACGGCGACGACTGGCTCGCGCCCGGATATTACCGGGAACTCCTCTCTTCCATAGAGGAGTTGGGGTGCGACTTCGTGCGCACGGACCATGTCCAGTGCATCGGCAGGACCCGTACGATCCACCGCGTCCCGCACGGCAGGCGCGGGGTCGTGATGCGGCCGCGCGAGGTGATCCTGCCCGCCGACCGCAGCACCCCCGTCGACTACGCCTACGCCTGGGCCGGCATCTACCACCGCCGGCTGCTGGACGACGGGCTGCTGCACTTCCGGCACGGCCTGCGCACCGCCGAGGACCGGCCGTGGATCTGGCGGCTGCACCGCGAGGCGGAATCCTTCGCCGTCGTCGGGCTGCTCGGCGTCTTCTACCGGCGCGGGGTGGCATCCTCGCTGACCCAGATCGGGGATGTGCGCCAACTCGATTTCATTCGCGCCTTCGATCAGGTGATCGAGGAAACCGCGCGGGACGTGGACGCCGATCAATTGCTGCCCAAGGCCATCCGCACCTACTGCGCGATCATTTCCCACCATCTCGGCAGCACGGAGAGGTTTGAACCAGCCGTGGCACGTAAGTTGCGCGCGATGAGCGCGGCCGCCCTGAAGCGAATGCCACAGGGCGTACTCAATGACGCGCTCGATTCCATGGACCTGGAACGCGCCGTGCGGCTGCGCCGCCTGCGCCGCCGTCCGACCACCGGCGAGGTGGCGGCCTGATGACCGCCCGCGCGCCCGACCCAGCACCCGGCTCCACGCCCGACTCCACGCCCGATCCCGCACACGGCACCGCGAATAACAGCACCCCGAACAGCGGCGCCCCGGACGACACCCCGGGCGGTGGCGCACAGGACGCGCCGCGCGCCCTCCCGCGCGCCACCCTGCGCGGGCGCGGGCGCACCCAGATCTTCTTCGCCTCGACCCTCTACGGCGTGGCGACGCTCGCCGCAGCCCTCGACGCGGACTGCTTCCCGGCGGCCGACCGTCGGCTGCTGCTGGTCAGCAACAACTCCACGACGCCCGAGACGACGCCCGGCCTGGAGGAGATGCCCGGCTTCGAGCGGCTGCGTCCGCGCTTCGACCGGGTGTTGTCCTGGAACGAGACGATCAGCCCCTTCCACCCCGGCGGCTGGGGCCCGCGCCTCAACGACGCCCCGCTGTGGGAGCGGCACCTGCGGCTGCTCTGGGGCCTGGGCGACGACGAGATCGAGATCGCCGTCGAATCCATCCAGGTCAACCCGGCACTCGCCCTCGTCCAGCTCTTCCCCTCCGCACCCATCGACGTCTACGCCGACGGCCTGATGAGCTACGGGCCGACCCGCAACAAACTCGACCCGCTGGTCGGCACCCGCATCCGCCGCCTGCTGCACCTCGACCTCGTACCGGGGTTGCGCCCCCTGCTGCTCACCGAGTTCGGCGTCGAGGCGCAGATCGTGCCCACCGAACGCTTCACGGCGGTGCTGGCCGAACTGGCGGAGCTGCCCGAAGCGCCTGAATCGCGCGAAACGCAGGAATTGCCGGAAACGCGGGAAGCGGACGCGCCGGCGGGGGCAGCCGGGGCGGACCGGGCAGCACGCCCCGACGCCGGCTACCCGGACCTCCCGGAGATCGACTCGCCCGCGCTGCTCATGGGCCAGTACCTCTCCGCGCTCGACATCCTGAGCGCCGAGGAGGAGGAGCGGCTGCATGTCACGATGCTGCGCGGCGCGGTCGACCTCGGCCACCGCCGGATCGTCTTCAAGCCGCACCCCACCGCCCCCGCCCGCTGGTCGCGGATGCTGGAGCAGGAGGCCGTGACGCTGGGGGTCGAGCTGACCGTCGTCGACTCCCCCGTGCTCGCCGAAGTGCTCTACCAAAGGATGCGGCCCGCCCTGGTGGTCGGCTGCTTCTCCACCGCGCTGCTGACCGCGACCACGCTCTACGCCCTGCCGGTCGCCAGCACCGGCACCGGACTGCTGCTGGAGCGGCTCAGCCCGTACCAGAACAGCAACCGCGTCCCGGTCACCATCGTGGACGCGCTGCTCCCGCAGCTGGACGACCGTGCGGCCGTCCAGAGCTGGACCGGGGAGACCGTGGCGCAGACGGGCCGGCAGCTGTCCGGCCTGATCGCCGCCGTCGGCTTCGCGATGCAGCCGCAGATCTACCCGAACCTGCGTCCCGCCGCCGAGCGCTATCTCACCACCAGCCTCGACGCCCGCACCTGGCACTACTTCAAGCGCCGCAGGCTCACCGCACTCGCCCTGCCCGGCGCGGTCCCCTCGCAGCTGGCCTTCCTGCCGCGCAACGCCACCGTCCGCCGGGTCGCCCGGCGTGCGCGCGCCGTACAGCGCACTCTCAAGAAGAGGGCCGCTTTCGGATGACGGTCGGCAACACCGCGCTCCAGCCGCCGCCCGAACCGGACGTTTCCGGACCGCAAGGCCCCTGTGACACCCGCGCTCCCCTGTCCACCCGTACCGCTGTGAACAGCCGCGATTCCCCCACCGGCGGCACAGGAACGGCTACCGCCACCGACCCCGCCACCGACCCCGCCACCGACCAGCACAGTGACCGCGCGCAGCTCACTCCCGGGGCGCCCGGGACCCGCCGCACGCCCCCCGTCCGGCTCCGCGCGCTGGACGGGCTCCGGCTCCTCGCCGCCCTCATGGTGGCCGCGTACCACTACGGGGGCCGCGACGGGGAGATCAGCGAAGCCTGGGGCTCCTCCCCCGGCCGGCAGTTCCCCTCCCTCTCCCAGCTCTTCGCCTACGGCTGCCTCGGCGTCCAGATCTTCTTCATCATCAGCGGCTTCGTGATCTGCATGAGCGGCTGGGGCCGGCCGCTGCGCCACTTCTTCGCGTCCCGCGTCTCGCGCCTCTTCCCCGCCTACTGGGCGGCGGTCATCCTGGTCACAGCCGTCTTCGCGCTGCCCTGGATCGCGTACGAAGCGGTGTCGCCCAGCGACGCGCTCGTCAACCTGACGATGCTCCAACAGCCGCTGGGCGTGGACCGGGTGCTGGGCGTGTGCTGGACGCTCTGGGCGGAGGTGCGCTTCTACGCCCTGTTCGCGCTCTTCGTCGTGCTCCCCGGCGCGAGCCGGCAGCGCGTCGTGCTCTTCTGCGCCCTGTGGACGCTGGGCGCGGCCATCGCCGCGACCGCGGACCTGCCGGTCCTCGACATCGTCCTGATGCCGGAGTACGCCCCGTTCTTCATCGGCGGCGTCGGCCTCTACCTGATCCACCGGTTCGGCCATGACGTGACCGCGTGGGGCATCGTCGGCTTCAGCTGGCTGCTCGGCCAGCATTACGCGGTGGACCGGCTCTGGCACCCGCCGGACCCGGACTACTTCTCCTACCGCTCCTCGCTCACCATCGTCGCCGTGGTCACCCTGGGCTTCGCGGCCGTCGCCGCCGTGGCCCTCGGCAAGCTGCGGTGGGCCGACTGGCGCTGGCTGACGGTCGCGGGGGCCCTGACCTACCCGTTCTATCTGGTGCACGAGCACCTGGGCTGGGTGACGGTCGCAGTACTGCACCGCGGCCTCGGCCTGCCCGCCTGGCTGGTCTTCCCGCTGACGATCGGCACGATGCTGCTGCTCGCCTGGCTGCTGCACCGCTTCGTGGAGCGGCCCCTGGCGCCGAAGGTCAGGAACGGGCTGCTGCGTTCGGCGAAGACGAGCGGTTCTGGGTAACGGGGGCTGCCCCGGCTGGAGCTAGAGGATGAGCGAAAGCAGCAGGACGAAGACCAGCGAGACCACCGAGATGATCGTCTCCATCACCGACCACGTCTTGATCGTCTGCCCGACGTCCATCCCGAAGTACTCCTTGACCAGCCAGAAGCCCGCGTCGTTGACATGGCTGAAGAACAGCGAACCCGCACCGACCGCGAGGACCAGCAGCGCGACATGGGTCGTGCTCATGTCGGCGGCGAGCGGCGCGACGAGTCCGGCGGCCGAGATGGTGGCCACCGTCGCCGAGCCCGTGGCGAGCCGGATGCCGACCGCGATCAGCCAGGCCAGCAGCAGCGGGGAGACGGCCCAGCTCTCGGAGAAGTCCAGGATCATCTGGCCCACGCCGACATCGATCAGCGTCTGCTTGAAGCCGCCGCCGGCGCCGACGATCAGCAGGATGCCGGCGATCGGGACGAAGGACTTCTCGACGGTGATCGCGAGCCGGTCCTTGCGGAAGCCGGCCGCCCTGCCGAGGGTGAACATGGCGACGATCACGGCGGCGAGCAGCGCGATCAGCGGCGATCCGATGACGTCCGTGACCCGCTGAACGGTGTTCTTCGGGTCATCGATAACGATGTCGACGAGAGCCTTGGCGAGCATCAACACGACCGGCAGCAGCACCGTCGAGACGGTGGCGGCGAAGCTCGGGCGGTGCTTGAGGTCCTCCGAGGGGCGCTCGGGGACCAGGCCCTCCGGCGGGGCGATGTCCACCCAGCGGGCCGCGACGCGCCCGAAGAGCGGTCCGGCGATGATCGCGGTCGGCACCGCGATCAGCACGCCCAGCGCCAGCGTGACGCCCAGGTTGGCGTCGACCGCGGAGATCGCGGCGAGCGGGCCGGGGTGCGGCGGCACCAGGCCGTGCATGACGGACAGGCCCGCCAGCGCGGGGATGCCGACGCGCATCAGCGAGTAGTTGCCGCGCTTGGCGACCAGCAGGACGACCGGAATCATCAGCACGATGCCGACTTCGAAGAACAGCGGCAGACCGATGATGCCCGCGATCAGCACCATCGCCCAGGGCATCGTCCGGTCGGATGCCTTGGCGAGGATGGTGTCGACGATCTGGTCCGCGCCGCCGGAGTCGGCGAGCAGCTTCCCGAGGATCGCGCCGAGCGCGATGAGCACGCCGACGCCGGCGACCGTGGAGCCGAGGCCGCCGGTGAAGCTCGCGATGACCTTGTCCAGCGGCGCGGACGCGACGGCTCCGAGCGCCAGCGAGCCGATGGTCAGGGAGAGAAAGGCGTGCAGCTTGAACTTGGTGATGAGAAGAACGATGACGGCGATACCGACGAGGACGGCGATACCGAGCTGCGCATGACCTGCCGAAGTGATCGGTTCGGCGGTGTCCGCTGCCAGCATCTCGACGCTGAGACGTGTCACGGCGGGTTCCTTAGTACGGGAAGGAGCACGGGAAGGAGTACGGGAATGCGGGGGCGCGCGGGGGCGCGTGTGCGGGGGTGAGCGGCGCGGAAGCGCGCGGTACGGGGACCGGCTACGCCGGGCGGGCGGACGGCTCGGGGTCAAGCCGGCGCAGCGCGGCGACAGCGCGCTCGGCGATCTCCTCGGGGGTGCCCGTCACGTCCACGGCCACGCCCGCCTCGTCCGGCCCGAGCGGCTGGAGCGTGGCGAATTGCGAGTTCAGCAGGGCGGACGGCATGAAGTGGCCCTTGCGCTCCGCCATCCGGCCGGCGATCAGTTCCCGGTCGCCGGTGAGGTGGAGGAAGAGCAGGTCAGGGGCGGCGGCGCGGAGCCGGTCGCGGTAGATCCGCTTGAGCGCGGAACTGCTCGCCACACCGCCTTGCCCGGCCCGGTTGTGCGCCCAGGCGCCGATGGCGTCGAGCCAGGGCTCCCGGTCGGTGTCGTCCAGCGGGATGCCCGCCGACATCTTCGCGATGTTCGCCGGGGGGTGGAAGTCGTCGCCTTCGGCATACGGGACTCCGAGTTCGGCCGCCACCAGCGGACCGATCGTGGTCTTGCCGGTGCCGGCGACTCCCATCACCACGATGACGTGGGGGGTACTCATCGCTACCTCGCTGTCTTCGTTGACATCGGTGTTTCGTTGACATCGGTGTGTCGCCCCACTGAAACCTATTGAGTACGACGTGTTCAAGAGGCTGTGACGCAAACGTCATACTTAATATTTCCCAGCGGCGGACCATAGGGTGAGGCCATGACAATCCAGCGGCAAGGACTCCACGCGCGCGTGCTGGAATCCCTCGGGCCCTCGATCACCGCCGGCGAGTACCCACCGGGGACCGTTCTGCGCACCGACGAGCTCGAACAGCGCTTCGAGGTCTCGCGCACGGTCATCCGCGAGGCGATCCGCGTCCTGGAGTCCATGCACCTGGTCGAGTCCCGGCGGCGGGTCGGCGTGACCGTCCGCCCCACCGAGGAGTGGAACGTCTACGACCCGCAGGTCATCCGCTGGCGGCTGGCCGGCGCCGACCGGCCCCGGCAGCTCCGCTCGCTGACGACGCTGCGCTCGGCGGTCGAACCCGTCGCGGCCGGCCTGGCCGCCGAGCTCGCCACCCCGCAGCAGTGCGCCGACCTCACCGAACACGCGCTGGGCATGGTGTCCACGTCACGCGGACAGCAGTTGGAGGCGTACCTGCGCCACGACATCAAGTTCCACCGGGTGATCCTGCGGGCGTCCGGCAACGAGATGTTCGCGCGGCTCGGCGATGTCGTCGCCGAGGTACTGAGCGGCCGAACCGAACACCACGTCATGTTCACCGACCCGGACCCGGCCGCCGTCACCCTGCATGTGCGGGTCGCGGAGGCGATCCGGTCGCGGGACGCGGAGCGCGCGGAGCGGCTGACCCGCGAGATCGCGGTCGGGGCGCTGCACGAACTCGACGTCCTGGCCCCGTAGGGCCGCCGGCCGGCACTGTAGGGCCGCTCGCTAACGGGGGGCCAAGGTCGCCGCGATGCCCGCGACGACGACCCGCAGCCCTTCCGCGAACCCCTCGTCGTACCCCGCGAACAGCTGCCGCCCCGCCCCGGCGAGCAGCGGATACCCGGCGAGCCGCAGCTCGCGCTCCTCCAGGTCGATCCCCGGGGCGTCGCTGCCGGGGAGCGGCTTCGAGGACTGCTCTTCGATGACGAAGCCGATGGTGTAGCTGTACGCCGTCGACCAGGCGCGGACCGACGCCTCGGGCGTGAAACCGGCGTCGGTGAGCATCCGCAGATAGGCGTTCATCGGCTCGGCGTAGCTGTTGCCGGTGAAATGCGTTCCGCTGTAGACCCGAGCGCCGTCCCGGTACTGGAGCAGGTTACGGCGCATCGTGTGCAGCATCGCGGTGAAGACGCGCTGCCAGTCCTGCCCGGCGGCGGCAGGGTCCGCCGCTTCGCCCGCACCGGTCAAGGACTCCGGAACGCCCGCGTCGGCCGTCATGCGGCGCAGCATCTCGGTCGCCATCTCGTCGAGCAGCGCCTGCTTGTTCTTGAAGTGCCAGTAGAGCGCCGGGGCCTGCACGTTGAGCTCCTTGGCGATACGACGCAGGGACAGCCCTTCGAGGCCCACCTCGTTCAGCAGCCGCAGCGCGGTGTCCGCCACCTGCGCCCGGTCCAGTCGTGTCGCCATGCGGCCATCCTCCCAGTCGGCGTCCGACGCTTGACTATTTAACACCGTTAAGGAGACTCTGGAGACATCGGGCTTAACAACGTTAAGGAGCAGGGAGGGATGACAACTGCGACAACCCCCTCGACCGGGGCAGACACGACTGCCACGACTGCCACGCCTGGCGCGCCGGACACGACCGCTCCGGCGGGCGCGCCGGCCGTGCTGATCGTCGGCGCCGGGCCCACCGGGCTGACGCTGGCCTGCGACCTCGCCCGCAGGGGCGTCCCGTTCCGGCTGGTGGACGCGGCGGCGGGCGGCTTCCCCGGCTCACGCGGCAAGGGCATCCAGCCGCGCACCCAGGAGGTCTTCGACGACCTCGGCCTGATCGAGGCGGTGCGCGCGGCGGGCTGCCCGCTGCCGATGATGCGCGGCTGGAAGGACGGCAGGACGACCGGCGACTGGTACATGAACGAGCGCGGCGAACCGACGCCCGGCATCCCGTACGCCGAGGGGTGGATGGTCCCGCAGTCCCGCACCCAGGAGATCCTGCGCGAGCGGCTGGCGGCGTTGGGCGGGGCGGTCGAGTTCGGCACCGCGCTGAGCGGATTCGCCCAGGACGGGACGGCGGTCACGGCCGCCCTGACCCACGCCGGCGCCGCCGGAACCGCGCGGTTCCGCTACCTGGTCGCGGCGGACGGCGGGCGCAGCACCGTACGCAGGGTCCTCGGCACCCCCTTCACCGGGCAGACCGTGGACACCCAGCCGATGCTGGTCGCGGACCTCGACATGCCCGGACTCCCGCGTACGCACTGGCATGTCTGGCCGGAGGCTCCTGGCGGCGCGGTCATGCTGTGCCCGCTGCCCGGCACCGAGGCGTTCCAGCTGTTCGCGCGCTTCGACGGCGACGCCGAGCCCGACCCGGATCCGGCGGCCGTACGGGCCCTGGTCGCGGAGCGGGTCGGGCTGCGGGCGGGGACGGTGCACTGGTCGTCGCCGTTCCGGGTGCGCGCGGCGATGGCCGAGCGCTTCCGCGACGGCCGGGTCTTCCTGGCGGGCGACGCGGCGCACATCCACTCCCCGGCCGGCGGCCAGGGCCTCAACACCAGCGTGCAGGACGCGTACAACCTGGGCTGGAAGCTCGGCCAGGTGCTGCTGCACGGCGCGCCGGAGGGCCTGCTGGACTCGTACGAGAGCGAGCGGATGCCGGTCGCGGCGGACGTGCTGGGCCTCAGCACCCGGCTGCACCGGGGGAACAACGAAGATGCGTCCAGGCGGCGGGGATGCGGACCGAACCGGCGCCGTCGGAGCCGAGGGCGGCCGGTACGAGTCCGGCGGCGACGGCCGCCGCCGCGCCGCCCGAGGAGCCGCCCGGCGTGTGCCCGTGGTGCCAGGGGTTACGGGTGTCGCCGAAGGCCGGCCCTTCGGTGAAGGGCCACTGGCCGATCTCCGGGCTGTTGGTCTTGCCGACGATGACCGCTCCGGCGGCCCGCAGCCTGCGGACGGCCTCGCCGTCCGCGGTCTTCGGCGGGAACGCCCCGGTGCAGCCGAAGGCCGTCGGTTCGCCCGCCACATCCGTGTCGTCCTTGACGGCGATCGGCACGCCGAGCAGCGGCGACCGCTCGCCGGCCGCCAACCGCCGGTCCGCCGCGTCCGCTTCGTCGAGCGCGGCCTCGACCCGCACCCGGCGGAAGGCGTTGAGCGTCGGCTGGGCGGCCTCGATGCGCGACAGCGCCCGCTCGACGAGTTCCCGCGAGGACACCTCGCCGTCCGCCAGCGCCTTGGCCTGGCCGTTCAATCCCCTGGTCATCGTGTGCCCCCCCTTGCCTCGATGCTCTCTCCGGGCCGCTGAGGCCCGCTCAGCCACACCCAGCCCCGCTCGGCCACGCGCCGGCGGGACGGCGCACTCCCCGCGCCACACCCTCGCGCCGCGCGCCGGGCGCGAGCGCCCCGAGCCACCCCGCCACGCGCGCCCTCCGCGCCCGCCCCCTGCGCCCACCCGACGCGTCAGAACACGTCGGTCGGCACATACGTCCCCCACACCTCCCGCAGCGCGCCGCACACTTCGCCGACCGTCGCCCGCGCGGCCAGCGCGTCCTTCATCGGGTAGAGGACGTTGGCGCTCTCCCCGTCGCTCTCCGCCGCCTTCTTCAGCTCGGCCAGGGCCGCGTCCACCGCCTCCTGGTCGCGCTCGGCGCGCAGCGTCGCGAGCCGGGCGGCCTGCTGCGCCTCGATGGCCGGGTCGACGCGCAGCGGCTCGTAGGGCTCCTCCTCGTCCAGCCGGTAGCGGTTGATGCCGACGACGACGCGCTCGCCCGCGTCCGTCTCCAGCGCGATGCGGTAAGCGCTGCGCTCGATCTCGCCCTTCTGGAAGCCGCGTTCGATGGCGTTGACCGCGCCGCCCATGTCCTCGACCCTGGTCATCAGCGCGACGGCCGCCGCTTCGACCTCGTCGGTCATCGACTCCACGACGTACGAGCCCGCGAAGGGGTCGACAGTCGCCGTCACATCGGTCTCGTAGGCGAGCACCTGCTGCGTCCGGAGCGCGAGCCGCGCGGACTTGTCGGTGGGCAGCGCGATGGCCTCGTCGTAGGAGTTGGTGTGCAGCGACTGGGTTCCGCCGAGGACGGCGGCGAGGCCCTGTACCGCGACGCGCACCAGGTTGATCTCGGGCTGCTGGGCGGTGAGTTGCACGCCCGCGGTCTGGGTGTGGAAGCGCAGCATCAGCGACTTGGGGTTTTGCGCGCCGAACTCGTCGCGCATCACCCGGGCCCAGATCCGGCGCGCGGCGCGGAACTTGGCGACCTCTTCGAGGATGGTGGTGCGCGAGACGAAGAAGAAGCTCAGCCGGGGCGCGAAGTCGTCGACGTCCATGCCGGCCGCGACGGCGGTGCGGACGTACTCGATGCCGTCGGCGAGGGTGAACGCGATCTCCTGCGCGGGTGTGGCCCCGGCTTCCGCCATGTGGTAGCCGGAGATCGAGATGGTGTTCCACTTCGGGATCTCGGCCTTGCAGTACTTGAAGATGTCGGCGATCAGCCGCAGCGAGGGCTTGGGCGGGAAGATGTACGTGCCGCGGGCGATGTACTCCTTGAGCACGTCGTTCTGGATGGTGCCGGTGAGCTTGCCGGCCGGTACGCCCTGCTCCTCGGCGACGAGTTGGTACATGAGCAGCAGCAGCGCGGCGGGCGCGTTGATCGTCATCGAGGTGGAGACCTTGTCCAGCGGGATGCCGCCGAACAGAATCCGCATGTCGTCGATCGAATCGATGGCGACCCCGACCTTGCCGACTTCGCCGGAGGCGATGGCCGCGTCCGAGTCGTGGCCCATCTGGGTCGGCAGGTCGAAGGCGACCGACAGACCCATGGTTCCGTTGGCGATCAGCTGCTGGTAGCGCGCGTTCGACTCGACGGCGGTGCCGAAGCCCGCGTACTGCCGCATCGTCCAGGGGCGGCCGGTGTACATCGACGGGTACACGCCCCGCGTGTAGGGGTACGCCCCGGGCTCGCCCAGCTTCTCTTCGGGGTCCCAGCCGGCGAGCGCGTCGGGGCCGTAGACCGGCTCGACGGGGAACCCCGACTCGGTGGATCGGCCACTGCCCGGTTCGCGCGCCATCGTTCCATCCTCCGGTGTATCGCCGCCGCCGTGTCCCCTGCGGGACCGGTCCGCCCCGGAACCGTTCCGGAAACAGGAACCGTTCCGGGACCCGGCCGACGTGTTACTGACAAGTAGTCGGTCAACCTGGCCACGGACTGTAGCGGCGGGCGGGCACGCCGTGGAGACCGGCGCGCTGGGACCTTGCTCACAGCATGACTCGCCGCCCCCGAGGTTCGCCGGACGGCGGCGCCGGGAAGCACTGGGAGGGGAACAACAGCGATCCGGGGGCACCGTCATGAGGCAGCAGTCCACGCGTGGGTCCGCGAAGGAACCGTCCGGCATACGCACAGCGACCGCCGCGGTCGCGCTCTTGGCCGTACTGGCGCTGGTCGCGGGCTGCGAGACGCAGGTGACGGCGGCGAGCGGCTCGCCCACTCCGGCGCGTACGCCGACGAGTGCGCCCCCGTCGCACGCCAGGAGCGCGACACCGAAGCCCACGCCCAGCCGCGAGCGGCCCACCACCCACTCCGCGCCCCCGCCGCGCTCGAAGCCGTCCCCGCGCCCCGCGCCGGCCGTCATGGCGACCGGCGCGCGCAGCGAACAGGTCCGCGAGCTACAGGCCCGGCTGCGTCAGCTGAGCCTCTTCGACCGCAATCCGACGGGCTTCTACGGCTCGATCACCGCCGCCGCGGTCTCCTCCTTCCAGCGCGACCGCGGCCTGCCGCGCAGCGGGCGGACCGACGCCGCCACCTGGCGCACACTGCGCGGCCTGACGAAGCAGCCGTCCCGCGCGGCCCTGCGCCCGCCGACCAGCCTGCCCGTCACCAAGCCCGACCCGCGCTGCCTGCACGGCCGCGTGCTGTGCGTCAGCAAGAACAGCCGCACCCTTTCCTGGATGAAGAACGGCAGGACGGTCTCGTCGATGGACGTGCGCTTCGGCTCGCAGTACACGCCGACCCGCGAGGGCGCCTTCCAGGTGGACTTCAAGAGCCGCCACCACGTCTCGACGCTCTACGACACCCCGATGCCGTACGCGATGTTCTTCAGCGGCGGCCAGGCGGTGCACTACTCGGCGGACTTCGCGGCCCGTGGCTACAACGGCGCCTCGCACGGCTGCGTCAACGTCCGGGACCTCGGCAAGATCTCCGCGCTGTTCCAGCAGGTACGGGCCGGGGACAAGGTCGTCGTGTACTGAGCCCGGCCGGGGGCCGGGTCGGGCCGGGAAACCCGGCGGAGAAAGAGGCGCGGGCAGGGCCGGGGGAACGTACCCCGCCCGCGCCATACGCGCGAGCCCGAAGGTACGGGGGGAACCCCGGGCTCAGCGCTGCCGATGACCAGTCGGCACATTCCCTTCAGCGCCGGGGCCGCCAAAAACGTCACACCTGAGGACGAAGAGTTGGTTCATCGATCAACTTCACACGGGGAATCGCGCTCCGCCCGCGTGCCCGAGCGGTCTCGATCACGGCTCGGGGCTCAGCGCGCAGGCCTTGTTCTCAGGGCTCAGGTACGGCACTCAGGGCTCAGCAGAGCGCTGTGGCGTGGCCTGCGTGAGTGACCCGGGTGACGCCATGAGTCGCGGGAGCCGCCGGAGTGCCGCTCGGGGGAAGGGCCGTCGCGGAAGCCGTGGGCGAGGCCGGAGCGGAACCGCCCGAGCCGCCCGAACCCCCGGAGCCGGAGCCGCCCGAGCCGCCGCTGTCACCCCCGCCGTCACCGCCGCCCGGCAAATGCCCGCCGTCTCCGTGGCCCCCGTCTCCGCCGCTTCCGCCGCCGCTGTCCGCGCTGCCGCCGCCACCGCCGGCGACCCGGCCGCAGAACCGGCGCACTCCGTCCGAGCCGCCCGCCAGCCGCTCAAGTCTTCGCTTCGCCTTCGGCTCGACCGAGCTTCCGTCTTCGTACGTCCCGGTCGGGTACGCGCGGCACAGCTCCAGCACCAACTGGCGTCGTTTCGCCTTGTCCGCACCACCCCAGGACGGGCCGTCGCCCTTGTCCCAGTCTCGCCCGGCGTCCCCGTCGTCGTGCTTCCCGCCGTCCGGCGAGGCGCTCGCGCCGGGAGCGCCGCCGGCCGTGTCCCGGTCCTGATCCTGCTCGTCGTCCCGGTCGCTGTCCGGTCCGGCGGAGCCCGACGGGCTGCGGGAGGGTTCGGCGGGCGGCGGCTCGTCGTCCGGCCCCTGCTTCGAGGCCGACGGTCCGGGAGAGCCCGCGACGGAGACGCTCGACGCGGGCCCGGGGTCGCCGCCCCGGTGGGTGAACGGGGTCGGCAGCACGCCGGTCCCGGCCGCGACCGCGACGCCACCGAGCGCGCACCCGGCCAGCACCACCGCGAAACCGACCCGGAAGGGGCGGCCGATGCCCCGGACGCGCTCCTCGGCGCGCGCGAACCGGCGCCCGGCGCGCGACTGCTCCGCGCGCGCCGTCCGGAACGCGGCGAGTGCGCCCGCTTCGCCCGGGAGCTCACCCGCCCCCACCAGGTCTCCGGCGCACACCGAGGCGTCCGGGCGGCAGGAGCCGGTCCGTCCGTCCGGTCCACGCGCGTCACGTCCGGCGGGTCCGCCCGCGCTGTCCACGGCGGGAAGGGGCGCGGCGGAGGCCGCGGAGGCGGCTCTCAGCGCGGCCGAGAGCCGTTCGGCCCCGGCCAGGCCAGGCCCGTCGACCGGCTCACCACGCAGCAAGCACTCCGCAACATCCTCATCCAGCCAGCTGTACCGGTCGTCGGCCATCACATGTCCTTCTGCGTCCGCGCAACGGATTCCGTCACACCGGCCGATGTCACAGTGATCGAAGTAGTCGTCCGGGGGGCACGCCGCGCGGGCACCGCCGGGGCGCCGCCCACAGCCGCGTCGCCGTCTGTCTCCCATGCCCCGTCCACGGTCTCCACGTCGAGCAGATCCGCCAGTTTCCGCAGGCCACGGTGGGCCGCGGTGCGCACCGCGCCGGGCCGCTTGCCGAGTACGCCGGCCGCGCTCTTCGCGTCGAGCCCGACGACCACCCGCAGCACGACGGCCTCGGCCTGGTCCTGCGGGAGCTGGGCGATGAGCGCGAGCGTGCGGCCGGTGCCGAGCGCCTCCATGGCCTCGCCCGCCGTATCCGACGCGCCCGCCTTGTCGGTCAGCTCGGACTCGTCGCCGCCGATGGCCGGGCGCCGCCCGCGCATCCGTATGTGGTCGAGCGCGCGGTTGCGCGCTATGCGCGCCGCCCAGCCCCGGAAGCGGTCGGCGTCGCCGTGGAAGCGGCCGAGGTCGCGCGTTATCTGCAGCCAGGCTTCGGAGGCGATGTCCTCGGCGTCCGGTTCGCCCACCAACGTCCTGACATATCCGATCAGGCGGGGATGTACGGCGCGGTAGACCGCTCGAAAAGCGGTCTCATCGCCGTCTTGCGCCGCATTCAGCGCGGCGGTCAGCTCCGCGTCGTCCCCCTGCACGCCCTCATCCTGCCCCATGGGTCGGCCACCCGGTTCAGCGGCCACCAGCGTGCCCGCTCCGGCGCGGAAGCAGCACGCTACGGTCTGCGGCGCGCTCACGTCCATGTCCGTACGCCGTGCGACCCCGGAGCCACCAGCCGCCACGGCCGGTGTGACACAAAACGCGTCCCCGGCGCTGTAGTGAATACGTGGTCGTTCGCGGCCCCGTACCGGACGACGGCCGGGGTCTCTCCTGTGGGGGGTGGCGACCCCGGCCGTCCTTCGTTCGGACGCGGCGGACACGTCTGAAACGTCCGACACATCGGACACGTCGAACACGAAGGACGGCGCAGCGCCGCCGCCGGGCCCGCGCTCGGACCTCCGGTCCCGCCGCTCAGACCGCCCCTCGGGCCACCTCTCAGACCGTCTCCTGCGCCGCGCGCCCGCGCTCCCGGCGCGAGACGGCGGCGCCGAGCACCCGCTTGCCCTCGTTGGAGAGGTCGAGAACCGTACGCAGAGCGCCGCCGCTGCTGGCGTCCAGCGTTTCCAGCGCCGCCAGTATCCGTAGCTGCCGACGGAGTTCGCAGTCCGCCAGCGGCGTGATGTCCGGATTATCGCCGTCCAGCAACCGGTGCAGGTCGAGTGCGGCCGTCGAGCACGCGACCGCCCAGGCGCGGAGATCCGGCAGAGCGCGGGCAACGGCTACCAGCGCGACCGTGTCCAGGTCCGGATCCGGGTCCAGCGGGCCAGCGCCGAGTACCGCCCGGAGCGCGCGCAGGGGCGCCTCCTCCAGAGCGTCCGCGTCCCTGTCAGCGCCCCTGTCTGCGGCCCTGTCAGCGCCCTCCGCCGCGGCTTCGTTCCCCGCGCCCCCCGCGGTCGGCGGCAAGCAACGGTCCAGGCAGGCCACCGCGCTGATGGCCAGACCTCGTTCATCGGCTCGACCGAGCAGTTCTTCGAGGCTCATGACATCTCCACCCGCGTGCGTCGGCGCCCGCACACTGCGGGGCCTGTGCTCTGACAGCGCCCCGACGGCCCAGATCGTCACACCACTCACCCGGCGCGCACGCACTTCGCGCACGCCCCACCTGAAGCGTCAGCGCCCCGCGCGCACCGGGACCGCGCGCGCCGCGCCGCGCTACCCCCGCTCCGTGGCGCGGGCGAGCCCGGTGAACTCCGACCAGCTCAGAGCCGGTTCGCCCGGCTCCCACAGCTTCTGCGCGAGCGCCCGCAGCGGCATCCGGATGCCACGCGTCACCTGGTCCTGGGTCTGGGCGCCCGCAATGTCGCACCAGACCGCGAACCGGCCGCCGAGCACCCGGTCGGGCCCTGCCATCGAGGCGGGCACCGGCTTGCTGCCGCGCAGGACGGCCGGCGTCCACTGCCGGTAGATCCGCTCGCCCGTCGGATAGCGGAAGGTGTTGGGTTCGCCGAGGACGTAGTAGAGGTACGCGTCGTTGAGGTTGACCACCTTGCGGCCCTCGCGGAGGTACTCCTGGGGCTCGCGCGCGCCGAGTTCCTTGCCCGTCCAGTACTCGACCTCACGGTCCCGGTGCGCGGCCACCACCCCGCCGCGGAAGAAGCCGTCGTTCCACGCCTTGGGCCGCCGGTCCAGCTTGCGCAGCACGTCGGAGCGGTCGTTGAGCCAGCCGGTCGCGAGGTCCTGGACCTTGGCCTTCGGGCCGTACTTCGCGCGGGCCGCGGCTGCGAGCCGGGGGAAGGACGCTTCGGGGTTCTTGACGGTCAGCGCCTGGTACTCGTCGCCGCCCAGATGCCCGTACGCCTCCTGGCCCGGCAGCCCGGGGAAGAGCGGCGCGTACTCGCGCAGCAAGTCGTCGACGATCCGCGCGGCCTCGGGCCGGGCGATGTCGACGGCGCCGCGCACGGCGGAGCCGGAGGTGTTCTTGAGTTGCAGCCGCGGGTGCGCCCGGATGACGGCGCCGAGGTGGCCAGGCGAGTCGATCTCCGGGATGACGGCGATGTGCAGGCCGCGCGCGAGCGAGACGATGCGGCGCAGCTCGGCCTTGCTGAGGTGCTGCTCGGAGACGATCTCCGGGTGCGAGGAGCTCTCCAGCCGGAATCCCTGGTCGTCGGAGAAGTGCAGTTGCAGTTGGTTGAGCTTGAGGTCGGCCATCTCCCGCACCCGGGCTTCGATCCAGCCGGCCGTGAAGTGCTTGCGCGCGATGTCGAGCGACAGGCCGCGCTGCGGGCGGTCCGGACGGTCGCGGATCGTCCCGGCGCGCAGCTTGCCGTCCGCGCGGACGGCCTGGAGCACGGTCCGGGTGCCATAGAAGACCCCCGCTTGGTCCGAACCGGTGATGCGGACCGTTCCGTCGCGCACCGTCAGCTCGTACGCCTCGCGCCCGCCGGACCGGCCGGGGTCGATGGCGAGCTGCACATCGCCGCGCTCGGCCGGGCCGGCCGCGTGGCCCGCGTCCAGTTCCTTGGCGAGCAGCCGGGCCTCGTCGGCGAGCGGGCCGTCCGGGTCGGCGATGACGCGGGTGCCGGCGGCGGGCCGCCACTCCGCTCCGCCGGACCAGGTGTCCGCCGGGGCGGGCGCGAAGGCCCGTACGGACGGGATGGTGCGCGGCGCGGCGGGGAAGGCGGGCTTGGGGGCCGAGGCGGTGCGTCCGCTGCCGCTGCCCTGCCCGCCCCGCCCGTCCGGGCTCTGGGCGGCGGGGCTCTGCGCATCCGGGCTGCGGGCGTCCGAACCGCGGGTGTCGGGCGGGTGGGCCTGGGAGCCGTCCGAGCAGCCGGTGAAGACGAGCAGCGCGACAACGGTGGCCGACGTCGTGAGACCCCGCACGGACAGCCCCGCCGGCAGCCCACCCTCCCTCCGCGGCCGATCGGCCCGCATCCACCGCGTAACCCTCGTTGACCACAGCGCGTTGAGCAGCAATCGCAGCATCGGCATATGCCTCCTGTTCGGGCGAAGGTAGTGCCCAGGACCGGTCTTTTCGTCCACCGCACGCGCGAAAACTCTCTCGACCGGGTGAAATACGCGCATCCGTCGGGCCACGGCGAAGAAGCATCGTTACGGTTGCGACTCGTTCGCACCCGCTGCCCCGTCAATCTCTTCTGATCAATCTCTCCTGTTGGAGGAGTTCCCGCTGTCCAGCGACAGTCCGGCCGTGCACGGCGCCCCGGAGGAGAACGTCACCCGATCGGCCGCCCCCACCCGGATCCACGGCCCGTATTCCGCCTCGCCCGGGATCGCGCCGACGACGGCGTCCGAGGCGAGATCCAGGACGCGACCCGAGGCCGGAGCGGAGACGCTGACCGAGACCGGCACCGGGACCGAGACCGGCATCGGCCCCGGCAACGGCCCCGGGATCACCCCCGAGACCGCGCCCGGGCTCTCCGGCCTCGACCGGTTGAACTCGGCTCCCGCCGGCGCCGTCGAAGCGGCCCTGCACGCCTGCTGCGGCAGCCGCCGCTGGGCCCGGCGGCTGACCGTGCACCGCCCGTACCCCGACCTCGACGCGCTGCTCGCCGCGGCCGACGAGGCGAGCTACGACCTCGGCCCCGCCGACCTGGCCGAGGCGCTCGCCGACGAATCGGCCGTCCAGCAGCCGCCGCCCGGCACCCGCCGGGTGGGCACGCTCGCCGCGCACACCGCGCTGCGGGCCGCGCACGCCGCGTACGAGAGCCGGTTCGGCCATGTCTTCGTCATCTGCGTGGACTCGTTCCGCCCGACCGAGGTGCTCGGCCATGTGCTGGCGGGCATCCGGGCCCGGCTGGGGAACGACCGCGACGAGGAGCGGGCCGTCAGCGCCGACGAAATGCGCCGGATCGCGCGTGGCAGGCTGACCCATCTCGTGGCGAACCGTCCATGAAGCCCAGATTCCGGCGCACGGCAGACTGACCCGCCTTTACGGCAAACTGTCCGCGAACCACCGATTACGGCGCGCGGCGACTGACCCACCCCGCGACGCCCACCCTGCACTGACCCACCTCGCGCTGCCCCACCTTGTGGTGAATCATCCGGGAAGCCCCGATTCCGGTTGTCCTGATAGCCCAACCGTGCCTCTTTGATCACACCAGGCCGCCCCCGGGCAAACGAACCGACAACACGTCGCTACGATGGCCAGGGCCGGTGGACCGTACCCGGCCGGGCCCGACCGACACCGCGGATTCTTTCCAGTAGAGGATGGCGGCAGGCCCCAATCCCCGCTCCCGGAGGGTTTTCCGTGCCGGCTGGAACGCTGTACCGCGGCCGGGAAGGCATGTGGTCGTGGGTGGCTCATCGAGTCACTGGCGTCCTCATTTTCTTCTTCCTGTTCGTGCACGTCCTCGACACCGCTCTCGTCCGCGTCTCCCCCGAGGCGTACGACGATGTCGTCGCGACGTACAAGACGCCCCTCGTCAACCTGATGGAGTACGGCCTGGTGGCCGCCATCCTGTTCCACGCGCTCAACGGCCTGCGGGTCGTAGCCGTGGACTTCTGGTCGAAGGGCCCGAAGTACCAGAAGCAGCTGCTCTGGACCGTTGTCGGCATTTGGGCCGTGCTGATGGCGGGGGCTTTCTACCCGATCCTGTCGCACACCCTGCGCACTCTGTTCGGGAGCTGAGCCATGTCTGCAGAGACTTCTTCACCCGCGGGCTCCGCCGCGGACGCCACCGTGACCGATTCGGCGCCGCGGTACGACGTGGACCACCCGGCTCCGTTCATCGAGCCGCCCCGCGCCCGTACCCAGCGCACGCCGAAGGCGACCCGTACCAACTTCGAGCTGTACGGCTGGCTGTTCATGCGGCTGTCCGGCATCGTGCTGGTCGTCCTGGTCCTCGGCCACCTGCTGATCCAGCTCGTCCTCGACGGCGGTGTGACCAAGATCGGCTTCGCCTTCGTGGCCGGCCGCTGGGCCTCGCCGTTCTGGCAGGGCTGGGACCTGTTGATGCTGTGGCTCGCGATGCTGCACGGCGCGAACGGCCTGCGCACGGTCATCAATGACTACGCCGAGCGGCCCAATACCCGCTTCTGGCTGAAGACGCTGCTGTTCACGGCCACGGTGTTCACCGTGCTCCTCGGCACGCTGGTGATCTTCACCTTCGACCCGAACATCCGCTAGAGCCCGGGGCTGACGCCAGACATGAAGATCCACAAGTACGACACCGTCATCGTCGGCGCCGGTGGCGCCGGCATGCGCGCGGCCATCGAGTCGACCAAGCGCAGCCGCACCGCCGTCCTGACGAAGCTGTACCCGACGCGCTCCCACACCGGCGCCGCGCAGGGCGGCATGGCCGCCGCCCTCGCGAACGTCGAGGAGGACAACTGGGAGTGGCACACCTTCGACACGATCAAGGGCGGCGACTACCTGGTCGACCAGGACGCCGCCGAGATCCTCGCGAAGGAGGCCATCGACTCCGTTCTCGACCTGGAGAAGATGGGCCTGCCGTTCAACCGCACGCCGGACGGCACCATCGACCAGCGCCGGTTCGGCGGCCACAGCCGCAACCACGGCGAGGCCCCGGTCCGCCGGTCCTGTTACGCCTCGGACCGCACCGGCCACATGATCCTCCAGACGCTGTATCAGAACTGCGTCAAGGAGGGCGTGGAGTTCTACAACGAGTTCTACGTGCTGGACCTGCTGCTCACCGAGGTCGACGGGGTCAAGAAGACCGCCGGCGTCGTCGCGTACGAGCTGGCGACCGGCGAGATCCACGTCTTCCAGGCGAAGGCCGTCATCTTCGCCTCCGGCGGTACCGGCAAGTTCTTCAAGGTGACGTCGAACGCGCACACCCTGACCGGTGACGGCCAGGCCGTGGCGTACCGCCGCGGGCTGCCGCTGGAGGACATGGAGTTCTTCCAGTTCCACCCGACGGGCATCTGGCGGATGGGCATCCTGCTCACCGAGGGCGCGCGCGGCGAGGGCGGCATCCTGCGCAACAAGGACGGCGAGCGCTTCATGGAGAAGTACGCGCCCGTCATGAAGGACCTCGCGTCGCGCGACGTGGTGTCCCGCTCGATCTACACCGAGATCCGCGAGGGCCGTGGCTGCGGACCCGAGGGCGACCACGTCTACCTCGACCTCACCCACCTGCCGCCGGAGCAGTTGGACGCCAAGCTGCCGGACATCACCGAGTTCGCGCGGACCTACCTCGGCATCGAGCCCTACACGGACCCGATCCCGATCCAGCCGACCGCGCACTACGCCATGGGCGGCATCCCCACCAACGTCCAGGGCGAGGTGCTCTCGGACAACACCACGGTCGTGCCGGGCCTGTACGCGGCCGGCGAGGTCGCCTGTGTCTCCGTGCACGGCGCCAACCGGCTGGGCACCAACTCGCTGCTGGACATCAACGTCTTCGGCAAGCGGGCCGGCATCGCCGCCGCCGAGTACTCGGCGAAGCACGACTACGTCGAGCTGCCCGAGGACCCGGCCGCCATGGTCGTCTCCCAGGTCGAGCGGCTGCGCGACTCCACCGGAACCGAGCGGGTCGCCGACATCCGCAAGGAGCTCCAGGAGTGCATGGACGCCAATGTGATGGTGTTCCGTACCGAGCAGACGATCAAGACGGCCGTCGAGACGATCGGCGCCCTGCGCGAGCGCTACCTGACCGTGTCCGTGCAGGACAAGGGCAAGCGCTTCAACACCGACCTGCTGGAGGCCGTCGAGCTGGGCAACCTGCTCGACCTGGCCGAGGTCATGGCGGTGTCCGCGCTCGCCCGCAAGGAGTCCCGCGGCGGTCACTACCGCGAGGACTTCCCGACCCGCGACGACGTCAACTTCATGCGGCACACCATGGCGTACCGCGAGACGAGCGCCGACGGCACCGAGTCGATCCGGCTCGATTACAAGCCGGTCGTCACGACCCGCTACCAGCCGATGGAGCGTAAGTACTGATGAGCACCCCGACGCTTGAGAAGCGCTCGAACGCACTGGACTCCGCCGAGGACTCCGCAGCGCACACCATCACCGTCACGTTCCGGATCCGCCGGTTCAACCCGGAGGTCTCGGACGAGTCGCGCTGGGAGGACTTCCAGCTCGACATCGATCCCAAGGAGCGCGTCCTCGACGCCCTCCACAAGATCAAGTGGGACGTGGACGGCACTCTGACCTTCCGGCGCTCCTGCGCGCACGGCATCTGCGGCTCCGACGCGATGCGGATCAACGGCCGCAACCGGCTGGCGTGCAAGACGCTGATCAAGGACATCAACCCGGACAAGCCGATCACGGTCGAGGCCATCAAGGGCCTCACGGTTCTCAAGGACCTCGTGGTCGACATGGACCCGTTCTTCCAGGCCTTCCGCGACGTGATGCCCTTCCTGATCACGACCGGCAACGAGCCGACCCGCGAGCGCCTCCAGTCCTCCGAGGACCGCGAGCGCTTCGACGACACCACCAAGTGCATCCTGTGCGCCGCGTGCACCTCCTCGTGCCCGGTGTTCTGGAACGACGGCCAGTACTTCGGCCCGGCGGCGATCGTCAACGCGCACCGCTTCATCTTCGACTCGCGCGACGAGGGCGGTGAGCAGCGGCTGGAGATCCTGAACGACAAGGACGGCGTCTGGCGCTGCCGCACCACCTTCAACTGCACCGACGCATGCCCGCGTGGCATCGAGGTCACCAAGGCGATCCAGGAAGTCAAGCGGGCGCTGATCACCCGCCGCTTCTGACGTCTCGCGACGCCGGTAGGACAGTTCGGCGGTGGCAGGGCGGTGCGGTGCCGGTACGGCCGGCCGCGCGGCGTCTGTACGGCCGAGGGCCGCCGGGTCTGTACGGCCGAAAGGTCGGTTCCCGTACGTTTTACGCGTACGGGGGCCGGCCTTTCGCTGGTTCCTGGGGGGCTTGCGGGCGGGGCCCGTGCGCGGATTTGCGAGCGGCCTTGCGCGGGTTTGCGAGCGGCCTTGCGCGCGGTGTCGCACGCCGGCTCGCGCGCGGCCTGTCTGCGCGGCTTCTGCGCGGCTTCCGCGCGGCCCTTAAGCTGACGGGATGATCACTGGTTCCGTCGCCGTAACCGATGACGTACTGCTCAGACCGGCGACCCCGGGGGATGCCGCAGCTCTGAGCCGGAGCTATCTCCGCAACCGCGACCACCTCCAGCCCTGGGAACCCCGCCGTCCCGAGGAGTTCTACACCGCCAGGGGGCAGGCCGACTGGCTGCGCGCGCAGTTGCAACAGCAGCGCCAGGGCCGGCTGATGCCCTGGCTGCTCACCGACGGGGACCGCGTCGTCGGCGCGGTGACGCTCTCCAACATCGCGCTGGGCCCCTTTCGCAGCGCCAACCTCGGCTACTGGGTGGACGCGGAGTACACCGGCCGGGGCATCGCCACGACAGCGGTACGGCTCGCCTACCGGGCGGCGGACGAACAGCTGGGACTGCATCGTGTCCAGGCCGGAACGGTCGTCGACAACCAGCCTTCCCAGCGGGTGCTGTCCAAGTGCGGCTTCGAGCTGATCGGCGCCGCCAGGAACTACCTGCACATCAACGGGGCCTGGCGCGACCATTTGCTCTTCCAGCGCGTCCTGCACGACCGGCGACCGCCGACCTGAGCTGTCTGTAGGTCTTCGCGGGTCCCCTCGGCGTCCTCCCGGGTGGACACTGAGGCTGTCCGCCGAGCAGCCTGTCCACCGAAAAGGAGGCCGCCATGCATCGCCGGCTCACCCTCGCCGAGACCGACGCCCTCGCCGCCGAGGCGCACGCAGGCCAGACCGACCGGATAGGCGTGCCGTACGTCGAGCATGTGCGGGCCGTCGCCCGCGGTCTCGCGCCCATCAGCGAACGCCTCGCCCAGGCGGGTCTGTTGCACGACGTGGTCGAGGACACCGAATGGACCCTGGACGGCCTGCTGGCGGCGGGCGTCCCGGCCGAGGTGGTCGCACTGGTCGACGCCGTGACCAACAGGCCGGGCGTGCCATACGAGGCCATGATCCGTTCGATCGTCGAAGCCGCCGAGGCCGGTGACGAGGAGGTGGCCCTCCTCAAGATCGCCGACAACGCGCACAACTCCCACCCCGACCGCACCGCCGCCCTGCCCGCCGGGGACCGCAAGCGGCTGGAGGCGAAGTACCGGGCGGCCCGCCGGCTGCTCTGGCCGACGGTCGGCCGGGACCAGTTGGAAGCGGTGGTGCGGCGCGTCAACCCGTCACTGTTGGACCGGTCGGGAGACTGACTGCAAGCGGTGGTGCGGCGCGTCAACCCGTCGCTGCTCGACTGGTCGGGAGGCTGAGTACGAACTCGCCGCCGACCGATCGCGAGCGCTCCTCGGTGGCCGCGCTGTAACCGGCCAGCACCTCGCGGCTGCGAAGGAGCTCCGCGATGTCCGCGTCCGTCCGGGACAACTGCTCGCGCAGCGTGTCGCGTACCGCGTCGCACGGCACCAGCCCGAGGCCGGTGCCGGGCGGAGCGCACGGCAGCAGCCCGCGGATGACGTCGGTGGACAGCCCGGCGGCCAGCAGACCGCGGATGCGGGCGACGAGCTCAGGGGCTTCCGGGCCGTAGCGGCGGTAGTCATTACTGTCCCGCTCGGCGCGTAGCAGGCCCTGTTCCTCGTAGTAGCGCAGCAGCCGGGTGCTGACGCCGCTCAAGCGAGCCAATTGACCGATCCGCATCGCGTCCCCCTCGTACGGGCTTGACCTTCGGACTTGACCTTCACACTGATGTGAAGTGCCAACCTCTGCGCCATGACACAGATTCCCGCAGCCCCGGCCACTGTTCCCGCCGCTGGCGCCCCGACCGCCCCGACCGCCCACGCCGGCACCCCGGCGCTCGCCACCACCGTCACCGGCTCCGGCCCCGGCATCCTGCTCGCGCACGGTGCGGGCGGCAGTATCGAGGGCAACTACGGGCCGCTCGTCCCGGCCCTGGCGGATGGCCACACGGTCGTCGCCCCCGACTACCCCGGCTCCGGCGCGACCCCGCGCTCGTCCGGGCCGCTCACTCTCGACGGGCTGGCCGACGCGCTGGTCGAGTCGGCGACGGCCGCCGGGGTGGAGACCTTCACCCTCGTCGGCTTCTCCCTCGGCACGGCAGTGTCCGTACGAGCCGCGGCGCGCCACCCGGAGCGGGTGCGCGGGCTGGTGCTCACCGCCGGGCTGGCCCGGCCCGACCACCGGACGCGGACCTCGCTCACGCTGTGGCAGGACTTCCTGGCGTGCGAGGACTTCGAGGGTTTCGCCCGCTTCATCGCCCTCGCCGGGTTCGGCGAGGACTTCCTCAACGCGCTGCCGGACGAGGTGTTCGAGTCGCTCCTGACGGATATCGCGGCGGGCGTCCCGGCCGGGGCGGCGGAGCAGGCGGCGCTGGTCGCCGAGGTGGACACGACGGCCGACCTCGCGGGGATATCGGCGCCGACTCTGATCATCGCCCCCACCCAGGACACCCTGGTCTCCCCCGCCAACTCGCGCTTCCTGGCGGACGGAATCCCCGGGGCCGCGTACGCCGAGATCGCGACCGGGCATGTGGCGATGGCGGAGCGGCCCGCGGAGTGGCAGGCGCTGGTGGCGGACTTCCTCGCGAAGCACTCGCTCTGAGGCCGAGCGCACGCCCCCGGCGCGCGATCCCGGCGCACGACTTGAGACCCAGCGCACGGCTGGGTCCCCACTCCCCCCACTCCACACTCTTGAACATGTTCAAAAAAGGGCCTACAGTCAGCCGTGCAATCAACTTTTGAACACGTTCAAGAAGGAGTGGGGATGGACCTCACAGTCGTCGCCTATGTCATCTACCTGATCATCAGCATCAGCCTGACGCTCTGGGTGGCCCGCACCCTCAGCCGCAACGGCCGGATCTTCCTGGCCGACGTCCTGCACGGCAACGAGAAGCTCGCCGACGCCGTCAACCACCTCCTGGTGGTCGGCTTCTACCTGATCAACCTCGGCTTCGTCGCCCTGCACCTGAAGGCGACCAACGCGGTGCTCGACGCCCGCGAACTCGTGGAGGCCCTCTCAGTGAAGCTCGGCGTCGTCCTGCTGGTGCTCGGGGTGCTGCACCTGGGCAACGTCTTCGTCCTCAACAAGATCCGTCGCAGGGGCCTGATGGAGCGCGAGCAGACTCCGCCCATGGCCCCGCAGCAGTGGCTCACCCCAGGAGCCCCCGGAGCCCCCGGAGCGCAGGGTGGCGCGGCAGGCGCCGGGGCCGGGGCGTGAGCGCCGTGGCCACCGGAGCAGCCGCGGCCGACCGGGGCGCTCTCGCCCCGGTCCGCCGGCTCACCGTGCTGTACGACCCGAACTGCCCGCTCTGCGCCTTCGTACGGGACTGGCTCGCCGGACAGCGTCAGCTCGTCCCCCTCGACCTGGTGCCCGTCGGATCGGCCGAGGCGCACCGGCGCTTCCCCGGCTTCGACCACTCCTCGGCCGAACGCGAGATCACGGTGATCGGGGACGGCGGCCAGGTCTACCGGGCGTCCGCCGCCTGGGTGGTGTGCCTCTGGGCGCTGGCCGAGTACCGGCCCCTCTCCCACCGGCTCAGCACCCCGGCCGGCGCCCCGCTCGCCCGCGCCGCCGTGCTCGCGGCGGCCAAGTACCGCGAGGCCGCCAACCGGGGCGGCAACCGGGCCGTCGCCGGGGGCGCGGCCCGTGACCCCCGCCGCGGCGGCCCTCCCGGCGGCTGGGCTCCGATCGTTGACCGGGACGGCAGCACGGGCGTCCGCACCAACGGCCAGCATGTCGGCTGCACGGACGACCGCACCAGCGGCTGCGGCACCGACGGCCGCACCGCACCCGCCCCCCATCGGCCCCATTAGGCTCATCCCGTGGACGACGCAGTACCGACCGACAGTCAGAGCAACAAGCGGCAGCAACCCTCCAAGAGCGAGCAGACACGGACGCTCATCCTTGAGACCGCTCTGCGCCTCTTCCAGGAGCGCGGCTACGACAAGACCACCATGCGGAGCATCGCCAAGGAGGCCGGGGTCTCCGTCGGCAACGCGTACTACTACTACGGCTCCAAGGAACACCTCGTGCAGGGGTTCTACGACCGGATCGCCACCGAGCACACGGCGGCGGTCCGCCCGGTGCTCGCCGAGGAGACGGACCTCGCGGCGCGGCTTCGCGGCGTACTCCTCGCGTGGCTCGACCTGGCCGCGCCGTACCACGAGTTCGCCGGCCAGTTCTTCAAGAACGCCGCCGACCCGGACAGCCCGCTCAGCCCCTTCTCGGACGAGTCGCACGGGGCCCGTGACACCGCGATCGGCATCCACCGGCAGGTGCTGGCCGGGGCGCGCGTCACAGCGGATCCGGAGCTGACCGAACTGCTGCCCCAGTTGCTCTGGCTCTACCAGATGGGGCTCGTCCTGTACTGGGTCCACGACCGCTCCCCCGACAGCGCGCGCAGCCGCCGCCTGGTGGAGCGCACGGCCCCGCTGGTCGGCCGGGCCGTCTCGCTCTCGCGGTTCAGGGTGCTGCGCCCGCTGGTGCGCGAGATCAACGACCTGCTCACCGAATTCCTGCCGACGGCCGCGGGAGCGGCCGGATCCGCTCAGGCGCGCAAACGCGCGTGAGCGCCCCCGCATACCGCCCCACGCGCCCCTGAAGCGGCGCCCCCGGCAGTGGCGCCCGCTCAGGCCCGCAGGGACGCCAGCTCGACGATCGTGACGTCCGGCGGCGCGCCGACCCGTACCGGCGGGCCCCAGGCCCCCGCGCCGCGTGTGACGTACAGCTGGGTGTCGCCGTAGCGCTCCATCCCGGCGACGGTCGGGTTGGCCAGCTCCGCGACGTAGTTGCCGGGCCACACCTGCCCGCCGTGGGTGTGGCCGGACAGCTGGAGGTCGACGCCGTGCTTGACCGCTTCGTGGATCATCACCGGCTGGTGCGCGAGGAGCACCGACGCGCGCGCCGGATCGCGATCCCCCAGCGCGCGCCCGTAGTCGGGCCCCAGATCCTCGCCCCGGCTGCCCTCGCCCTCGCCGGAGATGTCGTTGACTCCGGCCAGATCAAAGCCGGGCAGCTCGGTGCGGGCGTTCTCCAGCGGGTGGACGCCCAGTTCACGGACCTTGTCGACCCACTCGCGCGCACCGGAGAAGTACTCGTGATTGCCGGTGACGAAATATGAGCCGTGCCGGGCCCGCAGCCGGCGCAGCGGCTCGGCGGCCGGGCCGAGGTCCTCGACGCTGCCGTCGGCCAGGTCGCCGACGATCGCGATCAGGTCGGGGTTGGTGCGGTTGATCGTTTCCACGATGCGCTGTGTGTGGGCGCGGCCGAGGATCGGCCCGAGGTGGATGTCGCTGACGACCGCGATCCGGAAGCCGTGCGACCTGACGGGCAGTTTGGCGAGCGGGACGGTGATCCGCTTCACCGTCGGGCCGCGCATCACGGTGTACGTGCCGTAGCCGACCGTCCCCAGGGCCGCCGCGGTCGCGCCGATGGCGGCCGTACGGGCGACGAACAACCGCCGTGAGGTGGTCGCCGGGTCGCTCCGCGGCTCGTTTTCGCCGACAGTGCCGCCGGGGCCCGCTGCCGCCGTTTCCGGTGCGCCCGCGTACGGCGCTGTCGCGTCCGCCGCCCGCGTGTCCGGCACCGTCACGACCGCCGGGGGCGCTTGTGGGGAGCTCGCGCGGACGGCCGCGCGCCGGGTGAGCAGCCGTGTCAACACGGGCCGCACCACCTCGCCGACCAGCACCGCGAGCGTCAGATACAGCAGTACAGCCAGCCACAGGAATCCCGGCCAGGCGAGCGCCTGTTGCACGCCGAAGGGCGCGCCGGCCCTCTCCGAGGTCACCGCGCCGAAGGTGAGCAGGGGCAGCACGAAAACCGCCACCGTGCCCGCCCGGCGCGCCCGGCCGCCGGGTGCGCTGATGTCGCGCACCAGTCGCCGCCACAGATACCAGTGGACGCAGACCAGCAGGCCGACGATGACCAGCACGATCAGAATCGTGACCAGGATCATTACCCCGTACCGACCTTATCCGGCAGAGCCTGCGGAGCCGACAGTGTCGGCGGAACCAGTGGACCTGGCCGCGTCGGCGGAGCCAGTCGGGCCAGCGGACTTGTCAGCGTCGGCGCTACCGGTCGGACCGGTCGAACCGATCGGACCAGTGGGCTCGTCCGTGGGCTTGTCGGCACCCGCGGAACCGGTGGGGCTGGTGGATTCCGTGGATTGACCACGCAATGCGCGCACTCCACGGAACCCGACCACCCCCACACCCGTCCCCAAGAGAAACGAGGCAATCGCGAGCAGCAGGTGAACCCAGAAGTACGCGGTCGGGTCGCCGGAGTCGTCAAAGGCGAGCCCGCTGCCGTCCTGCCAAAGGTTCTTTACGAAAGTGATCCAAATGAACCAGCTCCACACCCCGAAGGCGAGCAGGAACCAGGAGACGGGGCGGCTGAGCTTCATGGAACCCAGTATGGCCGCCGGGAGCCTTCGGCCCGCGGCAGGGGCACTTGTGGGTGGGGCAGCGTTCTCGTCGGCCGGCTCGCCGGGTACGTTCACGAGCGTGCCCACCTCTCCTTCCGCAGCGCCCGCCCCGAAGCGGCGCGCTGCCGCGGTCCTGACGACCGCCTCGCTGCTGATGCCCTGTCTGCTGCTGGCAGCCCCTGTCGCGCACGCCGACGACGAACCCGGAGGCAAGCGCAAGCAGCCGCGGCCACCTGCCAAGATGTCCGCCGTGGGCGGGGAACGGCTCGGCCGCCCGGGTACGCAGACGCAGCTCTCGGCCGGCGCGCCCGCGCTGCCGAAGAAGCTGACCGGCCGCTCGTGGATCGTCGCGGACGCCGAGTCCGGTGACGTCCTGGCGGCGCACAACGCGCACTGGCAGCTTGCCCCCGCCAGCACCCTGAAGATGCTGTTCGCGGACACCGTGCTGCCGAAGTTCCCCAAGACGAAGACCCACACGGTCGAGCCGTCGGACCTCGCGGGCATGGGCGCGGGCAGCAGCCTGGTCGGCATCAAGGAGAAGCAGAGCTACTCGGTGCACGACCTGTGGCTCGGCGTCTTCCTGCGGTCCGGGAACGACGCGGTGCACGTGCTCTCCGCGATGAACGGCGGCACCGCGAAGACCGTCCGGGAGATGCAGCAGCACGCGAACAAGCTGCGGGCGGGCGACACGCATGTCGTCACCCCCGACGGCTACGACGAGAAGGGCCAGGTCAGCAGCGCGTACGACCTCACGCTCTTCGCCCGCTCCGGGCTGCAGAACGCCGACTTCCGCGAGTACTGCTCGACGGCGAACGCGAAGTTCCCCGGCGAGCTGAAGAAGCCGAAGAAGGGCGACGACAAGCCGCCGAAGCGCGAGTCCTTCGAGATCCAGAACACCAACCGGCTGCTGACCGGGGACTTCGGGCTCGCCCCGTACAAGGGCATCGCCGGCGTCAAGAACGGGTTCACCTCGCACGCCGGCTCCACCTTCACCGGCGTCGCCCAGCGTGGTGACCGGGTGCTGCTGGTCACCGTCATGAACCCGAATTCCAAGGAGCGCAACGCCTCCTACCAGGAGACCGCGCGGCTCTTCGACTGGGGATTCAAGGCGGCCGGCTCGGTCGAGCCGGTCGGCGCCCTCGTCCCGCCGGAGGGCGCGGCAGGGGACACCGGACAGAGCGGCGGCACCGGCAAGGGCGGCGGCTCCGGCAAGGGCGGCGACGCGGAGCACCAGGCGTCGGTGAGCTCGTCCGACGGCGGCTCCGGCGGGATGTGGACGGCGCTCGGCGTCACTGGTGCCGCGCTGGTGGCAGTGGCCGCAGTGGCTTTCGCGGTGCGTCGTCGCTGGCCGCGTCCGCAGTCGGCGGGCCGTCGCCGCCGGGGCTGACGGCGTCGCGGTCGGGGCTGCCGCCATCCCGTTCGGCGGGGGCGCTCTCCCGTTCGGCGCGGGTGCCATCACCTTTCTGGGCGGGCGTCCTCACTTCCGGAGCGGGCCTCGTCCGGCGCGCGGGCCCCCTCCGGCGCGCGGGCCCCCTCCGGCGCGCGGGCGGCGCTTGCGCGCCCCATGCTCACGCCGTTGCCGCCGTTGCCGCCGTTGCCGCCGGATTCGCCGGATTCGCCGGATTCAGTGCTACTCGCGGGGATGCGGATGGCAGCGGCGGGGCGAGCCCCCATCTCCGCGCCGCTCTCACCGCCGTTCCCACCGCCGTTCTCCGCGTCGGCCATGACCTCGGCCTCGGCCAGCGTCGCGGCCTGCTCCGCGGTCTCGGAGAGGCTTCGCTCGTCGTGCCGCGCCGCCGTCCAGGCCGCGCAGAACAGCAGCAGCTTGGCTGTGAAGTTGATCCACAGCAGCAGCGCGATGGGCGTGCCGAACGCGCCGTACATGCTCTTCGACGCGACGCCTTGGAGATAGCCGCTGATCAGGATCTTGAGCACCTCGAAGCCGACCGCGCCGATCAAGCCCGCGACGATCAGCGCGCGGCGCGGCGGGGACACTCCGGGCAGCCACGTCAGTACGTACAGCAGCAGCAGGAAGTCGGCGCCGACCGCCGCCAGGAAGGCCGCCAGCCGCAGCAGCCAGCTGCCGACCCCGTTCTCGGGGATGCCGATGAGGTCCGCTGCCCAGCCGACCGCGCTGACGGCGAAGGCCGACACGCCCAGCGAGACCAGCGCGACCCCACCGAGGCCGAGCAGCACACCGCCGTCCTTGAGCTTGCGCAGCAGCGGGTTGCCGGGGGGCGCATCGCGCTCCCAGACCGCGCGCAGGCACTCGCGCAGCGACTCGACCCAGCCCATGCCGGTGAAGAGGAGCAGCGCTCCGGCGATGACGCCGACGGTGCCCGCGTTCTGGACGAGCCCGTCCAGATTGAGCTGGTCCGCGATGCCCGGCACCTGGTCGGCGATCTTCTTCTGCAGGTCGTCGAGCTGCCCCTGGGTGAGCAGCGCCGCGCCGATCGCCGCAGCGACCGTGATCAGCGGGAAGAGGGCCACGAAACTGGTGAAGGTGATCGCGGCGGCCAGCCGCGTCCAGCGCACGCGGTCCAGCCGCTCGTACGACCGCCACGCGTGGGTTCGCATCAACCGCGCGACAACAGGTCCGATCAAAGGCAGACGGGTCAACCAATCCATGGTCAACACCTACCCCTTCATCGAGGTTTTCGTCGTCATCTGTGGCTCTCCGTACCCTTCGGCGCGATCACGGTCGGTGACTGCCGCTGGGCGGCCGGCCGGAAGGCCAGGGTTCGCGTACCCCGAAATCGCAGACAAGTAGCCCAGACAGCGGACAGGCAGCCCAGGCAGGTAGCCGGAGCCGCGCTGATTACGCTGCTGAAGCCTGCGACCGGTCAGCTACGCGGCGCCGCGGCCCTCAGGGAAGGGCCGGGGGGCCTGGTCAGGGCTGAGTCCGCGGGTGTCTCCGCCTGGCGCGGCAGGTCCACGGTGGGACCGCCGCCGAAAGGGTATTCGCGCTCCAGCCGCCAGACGCCGTCCTCGCCCTGCTCGTACAGGGCGAAGCCGTTGGCCGTCCAGGCCGCCTCGAAGTCCGCCAGCTCCGCGTAGGCCCGGTCCATGGCCTCCTCGGCGATGCCGTGGGCGACGGTGACGTGCGGGTGGTACGGGAACTGCAATTCGCGCGCCACCGGCCCTGAGGCCTCTCTGACCCGCTTCTGGAGCCATGCGCAGGACGCCGCGCCTTCGGTGAGCTTCACGAAGACGACAGGCGACAGCGGGCGGAAGGTGTCGGTGCCCTCCAGTCGCATCGGGAACGGGAGCCCCGCGGCGGCGATCTCCGCCAGGTGCTGCTCGATGGCCGGCAGCGCCGCGACGTCGGCCTCGGTGGGCGGCAGCAGGGTGACGTGGGTGGGAATGCCGTGCGCGGCAGGGTCGCCGAAGCCTGCGCGGCGCTCCTGGAGGAAGCTGCCGTGCGGCTCCGGTACCGCGATCGACACGCCGAGCGTTACGGTCCCCACGTCGCCCTCCTCCGCTGTCCTGATGCTCCGGTGCGTCCTGGCGCGTACCGGTCCGTGGTGCGCACGCGGTGCGCTGATGTCAGTGTGCCGGGCGGGTCGCCCTCTGTGCGAGCTTCGCTGGTCCCCGGCCTGCGGGACCATGGCCCCGGCGTCCGGGGGCCTCCGGCACGTTTGGGGCCGGCGCCCCGCCCGGGGCCGTCGGCTAGTGCTTCGCGGGCAGGAAGCCCACCTTGTCGTAGGCCACCGCCAGGGTCTCCGCAGCGACGGCGCGGGCCTTCTCCGCGCCCTTGGCGAGGATCGAGTCCAGCGTCTCGGTGTCGTCCAGATATTCCTGGGTGCGCGACCGGAACGGTGTCACCCACTCCACCATGACTTCGGCGAGGTCGGTCTTCAGCGCACCGTAGCCCTTGCCCTCGTACTTATGCTCCAGTTCCGGGATTGCCGTGCCGGTGAGGGTGGAGTAGATGGTGAGCAGGTTGCTGACGCCGGGCTTCTCCTGCGCGTCGAAGCGGATCTCGGTCCCGGTGTCGGTCATCGCGCTCTTGATCTTCTTCGCCGACGCCTTGGGCTCGTCGAGGAGGTTGATCAGGCCCTTCGGCGAGGACGCCGACTTGCTCATCTTCGCGGTCGGGTCCTGCAGGTCGTAGATCTTCGCCGTCTCCTTGACGATGTGCGGCGAGGGGATCGTGAAGGTGCTGCCGAACCGGCTGTTGAAACGCTCGGCGAGGTCGCGCGTCAGCTCGATGTGCTGGCGCTGGTCCTCACCCACGGGGACCGAGTTCGCCTGGTAGAGCAGGATGTCGGCGACCTGGAGCACCGGGTAGGTGAAGAGGCCCACGGTGGCGCGGTCGGCGCCCTGCTTGGCGGTCTTGTCCTTGAACTGCGTCATCCGGGAGGCCTCGCCGAAGCCCGTGATGCAGTTCATCACCCAGCCGAGCTGCGCGTGCTCGGGCACATGGCTCTGGATGAAGAGCGTGCAGCGCTCCGGGTCCAGACCGGCCGCGAGCAGCTGGGCGGCGGCGAGCCGGGTGTTGGCGCGCAGCTCCGCCGGGTCCTGCGGCACGGTGATCGCGTGCAGGTCCACCACCATGTAGAACGCGTCGTGGGTTTCCTGCAGAGCCACGTACTGCCGGATCGCGCCGAGGTAGTTCCCGAGGTGGAACGAACCTGCGGTGGGCTGGATGCCGGAGAGGGCACGGGGACGTTCGAGGGCCATGGCAGCCATTCTCTCAGGTGCGGAACCGATCTTCGGCCCGCGGTGTATGAACAGTGTGCACAGTGCGCTCGGCGTGGCCGCTGCGCGCGGCGGTGGGGCGTGAGGCGGCGCTGACCGAGGCCGTTCTGCGGGTCCTGGCGGTTCAAGGCGGCCGGCTGAGACCCGGCCCAGAAAGACCCAGCCCGGAAAGACCAGCCCGGACACCGGTCCCCGCCGCAAGGTTTCTTCGCGTTCCCACCGAGCGACGATAGAAATAGGCAGCAAACCGCCCTGCCACCGAACCGCCCCGACACCGAACGGAGCACCCGTGACGAAAACGGCACGCAGCATCACCGCCGCCGAGGCCCACAGTGCGCACAACTACCACCCGCTCCCGCTCGTCGTCGCGTCCGCCGAGGGCGCGTGGATGACCGACGTCGAGGGTCGCCGCTACCTCGACATGCTCGCCGGGTATTCGGCGCTCAACTTCGGACACGGCAACCGGCGGCTGATCGACGCCGCGAAGGCCCAGTTGGACCGGGTGACGCTGACGTCCCGCGCCTTCCACCACGACCGTTTCGCCGACTTCTGCACCCAGCTCGCCGAGTTGTGCGGCATGGAGATGGTGCTGCCGATGAACACGGGCGCGGAGGCCGTCGAGACGGCGGTCAAGACCGCCCGGAAGTGGGGCTACCGCGTCAAGGGCGTCCCGGACGGCAAGGCGAAGATCATCGTCGCGGACAACAACTTCCACGGCCGGACCACGACCATCGTCAGCTTCTCGACCGACCCGGAGGCCCGCGCCGACTTCGGCCCGTACACGCCGGGCTTCGAGATCGTGCCGTACGGCGACCTGGCGGCGCTGGAAGCGGCCGTGGACGACAACACGGTGGCCGTCCTGCTGGAGCCGATCCAGGGCGAGGCCGGGGTCCTGGTGCCGCCGCCCGGCTATCTGGCCGGCGTCCGGCAGCTCACCAGCGACCGGAACGTGCTGTTCATCGCGGACGAGATCCAGTCCGGCCTCGGCCGCACCGGGAAGACCTTCGCGTGTGAGCACGAGGACGTCGTCCCGGACATGTACGTCCTGGGCAAGGCGCTCGGCGGCGGTGTCGTGCCGGTGTCCGCCGTGGTCTCCTCCGCGGCCGTGCTGGGCGTGTTCCGGGCCGGTGAGCACGGCTCGACCTTCGGCGGCAATCCACTCGCCTGCGCGGTCGCGCTGGAGGTCATCGCCATGCTGCGCGGCGGCGAGTTCCAGCAGCGCGCCACCGAGCTGGGCGACCACCTGCACCAGGAGCTGGGCCTGCTCGTCGGCGGCTCGGTCGAGGCGGTACGCGGCCGCGGCCTGTGGGCCGGCGTGGACATCGCGCCCGCGCTCGGCACCGGCCTGCAGGTCTCGGAGAAGCTGATGGACCGCGGTGTGCTGGTCAAGGACACCCACGGCAGCACCATCCGGATCGCCCCGCCGCTGGTCATCAGCAAGGAGGACCTGGACTGGGGGCTCGACCAGCTGCGCGCCGTCCTGGACAGCTGACCTGGAAAGCTGACCTGGACCGGGGGCTCGACCAGTCGCGCGCCGTCCAGGAGGGTGGGGATCGCCCCGGGGTGATCCCGGTGCGGTCTCCGGTGTGATCTCCGGCGTGCCGACGTTCTAGAGTCGATCCGTGCTCCTTGGGATGATTTGCGCGTTCGGCTCGGCGGTCTGCTTCGGCACCGCATCCGTCCTCCAGGCTGTCGCGGCGCGGGCCACCGCGCCCGGCACCGGCTCCGGGGTGGACCCGAAGCTGCTGCTCCGGGCGCTGCGCCAGTGGCGGTACACCGCCGGGCTCGCGCTGGACGGGTTCGGCTTCCTGCTGGAGCTGGTCGCGCTGCGCTCACTGCCCATCTACGCGGTGGGCGCGGCGCTGGCCGCGAGCCTCGCGGTGACCGCGGTGGTCGCCGCCCGGCTGCTCAAGGTCCGGCTCTCGCGCGCGGAGTGGACCGCGGTCGCCGTGGTGGTCGGCGGGCTGGCCCTGCTCGGCCTCGCCTCGGGTGAGGAGGGGCACCGCGCGGGCTCGACGGCGCTGCGGCTCGGGGTGCTGTGCGTGGCGGTCGCCGTGCTCGCGGCGGGCGCGCTCGCGGGCCGCCTCCCGGACCGGGCGAGGGCGGCTGCCCTCGGGTTCGGCGCGGGCTGCGGCTTCGGCGTCGTCGAGGTCGCGGTCCGGCTGATCGACGACCTGTCGCCCGCCGCCGTACTGGCCAACCCCGCCACGTACGCCCTGCTCATCGGCGGCGGTGCGGCCTTCCTGCTGCTCACCTCGGCCCTGCAACGCGGCTCGGTGACCGTCGCCACCGCCGGCATGGTCATCGGCGAGACCCTGGGCCCGGCCCTGGCGGGCGTCCTGTGGCTCGGCGACCGTACGCGCGAGGGGCTGGAGCCGCTGGCCTTCGTGGGCTTCGCGCTCGCCGTGGCCGGCGCGCTGGCGCTGGCCCGCTTCGGCGAGGCCCCGACGCCGGTCGAAGCCCCTGTCCCGGTCCCCGCCGCGCCGAAAATGGCCCACGATTCCGGGACGGAAATGGACCCTGCCCCCGGGCCGGCGGCGTCCTACCGTAGAAGCCATGACGACGGATCAGAACACGGGCCAGAACACGGCTCAGAGCACAACGGATCAGAGCACACACGGGCACAGCGGCCGGATCAACCTGTACAAGATCGCCCCTGACTTCTACAAGGCGATGATCAACCTCGACGCGGCGGCCAGGAAGGGCGTCGACCCGGTCTTGGCCGAGCTGGTCAAGATCCGGGCCTCGCAGATCAACCACTGCGCGTTCTGCATCGACATGCATGTGCAGGAGGCGCGGGCGGCGGGCGAGACCGAGGCGCGCGTCTATCTCCTCAACGCCTGGGAGGAGGCCCCCGGCCACTACACGGAGAAGGAGCAGGCGGCGCTCGCGCTCACCGAGGCGGTCACCGTCCTGACCGACGGCTTCGTGCCGGACGCGGTGTACGAGCGCGCGGCGAAGCACCTGGACGAGGCCGAGCTGGGCGGGGTCCTCAGCCTCATCGTCGTCATCAACTCATGGAACCGGATCAGCGTGGCGACCCGCACCACGCCGGGCCAGTTCAAGGCCGGCAAGGCTGCCAAGGCCGCGGAGGCCGACAAGCCCGCCAAGCCCGGCGAGGCCGCTGCGGCGAACCAGGCATGAACGGCGGGCGCGCCCCGCGCCCCCCACCACACGCAGCGCGCCCCCGGACACCTGGTGTCCGGGGGCGCGCCGATCTCCCGCAGTAATCCGCGGCGATCAGCAGCGAAGCGATCCGCAGCGATCAGCGAAAACTACTTCTTCTTCGGCATCCACTTCTTCCAGACGTCCGGGTTCTCCTTGACCCACTTCGCGGCAGCCGCGTCCGGGGACAGCTTCTCTCCCGCGATCATCTGAGCGACCTTGTTCTGGTCCTTGGTCGTCCACTGGAAGTTCTTCAGGAACGTCGCCGCGTTCCCGCCGTCCTTCGCGAAGTCGGCGTTGAAGTACTTCTGGAGCGGCGTGTTCGGGTAGCCGCACTTGATCGTCTTCTTGTCCGCGTCACACCCGTCGGTGTGCTTCGGGAGCTTGACCTCGACCAGCTTCACCTGGCTGTTGAGCCACTGCGGGTTCCACCAGTAGGTGATGAACGGCTTCTTGGCCTTGTAGTTCTGCTTGATCTCGGTGATCTGCGCGGCCTCGGAGCCGGCGTACTTCGTCTTGTAGTTCAGCTTGAGGTTCTTGATGATCGCGTCATCGTTGGTGACGTAGTCCGGCGAACCCTCAAGCAGGCCGCCCTTGCCGCCGCTCTCCGAGGTCTTGAAGTCGTCCGCGTACTTGTTGAGGTTCTTCCACTCGGTGACGTCCGGGTGCTTGTCCGCGAAGTACTTCGGGACGAACCAGCCGATGTGGCCGGTGACGCCGAGGTCGCCGCCCTTGACGACCGTCTTCTTGTCGGCGACGTACTGCTTCTCCTGCTTGGGGTGGCCCCAGTCCTCCAGGATGGCGTCCGTGTCGCCCTTGCTCAGTGCGTCCCAGGCGAGCACCTCGCCCATCTGCTGCGGCTTGACCTTGTAGTCGAGCTCCTTCTCCAGCAGGTGCGTCGCGACGGCGACGTTGGCTTCCGCGCCGACCCAGGACGGGACCGTCAGGTTCACGGTCTTGGAGCCGCCGACGTCCTTCTTGCCGGTCTCGGCTGCGCCGCACGCGCTGAGCGCGAGCAGGCAGAGGGCTCCGGTGGCGGCCACTGCAGTTCTACGGACCCGCGTGCTGTTACGCATGATGAGTTGTCTCTCTTCTCGGAACTTATGTGAATTTGTACGAACTTGAACAATCTTGCGTGAGATTGTGTGATTTAGCACGAGCTTGCGTGGGCTTGTGTGCACTTGTTTTCCGGTCCGCGCCCACTCACTGGTTCTTGCGCACCGCGCTGGTGGGCTGGGTGACCCGGTCCAGCATCAAACCGAGGCAGACGATGGCCACCCCGGCCGTCAGACCGACCCCGAGTTCGCCTCGGGACAGGCCCTTGACGACGTCGTAGCCGAGCGCGCCACCGCCGGTCATGCCGCCGACGACGACCACCGCGAGCACCAGCACCACGCCCTGGTTGACCGCGAGCAGCAGTGCCGGGCGGGCCAGCGGGAGCTGGACCTGGCGCAGTTGCTGCGCGCTGGTCGCACCCATGGAGCGGGCGGCCTCCAGCGCTGCCGGGTTGACCTCCTTGACCCCCTGGGTGGTGATCCGGACGACGGCGGGCAGCGCGTAGATGACGGCGGCGGCGATCGCGGCGGAGCGGCTGACGTTGAACAGCGCCACCACCGGGATCAGATAGACGAACTGCGGCATCGTCTGGAGCACGTCGAGCACCGGCCGCAGCCAGCGCTCGACCCAGCCGACGCGCGCCGCCACGATGCCGATGGCGAAGCCGAGCACCAGCGTCAGCGCGAGGCCCGCGAGCACCTGGGACAGCGTGTCCAGGGACTTCGGCCAGACGCCGAGCACGCCGACCGCCGCCATGGCGAGGGTCGCGGTGAGCGCGGTGCGCCAGGTGCCGACCAGCCAGGCCAGCGCCGCGACCACGAGCAGCAGCGACCACCAGGGCATGCCGGCCAGGCCGTCGCGCAGCGGGTTGAGGAACCACTCGGTGAAGTTCCCGGCCCAGACCTGGGTGCCGCCGAAGACGGGCACGTCCCGCTGGATGTGGTCGACCATCCACTCCTGGAACTTGTTCACCGGGGTGGAGATCTCGTACGTCCAGGCGGCGGGCCAGAGCTTGGCTCCGGCCGCCGCGCCGGCCACGACGGCCGCCACCGCGCCCACGACGACCAGGGCCCAGGCGCGCCAGCCGTGCAGCAGCCGGGCGGCGCCGGTGGAGTCGGCCGGGGCCGCGGCGCCGAGCCGCTCGCCTGCGGCCTCGGTCGTACGGTCCAGCCAGACGGCGATCAGCACGATCGGGACGCCGGCGGCGAGCGCCTGGCCGATGTCGACGGTGGACAGCGCCTGGTAGACCTCGTCACCCAGGCCGCCCGCGCCGATCAGCGAGGCGATGACGACCATCGACAGCGCCATCATGATCGTCTGGTTGAGGCCGAGCAGCATCTCCTTGCGGGCCAGCGGCAGCCGTGCGGTCCACAGCCGCTGCAAGGGGCTCGCGCCGAGCGAGGCCGAGGCTTCCAGCACGCCCGGGTCCGCGCCGCGCAGTCCCAGCGAGGTCAGCCGGGCCATCGGCGGCGCCGCGTAGATGACGGTCGAGAACAGCGCGGCCGGCGCGCCCGTGCCGAAGACCAGCACGAACGGCAGCAGGTACGCGAAGGCCGGCATGACCTGCATGGTGTCGAGCACCGGGCGCAGCGCCCGGTTGAACCGGTCGGACAGGCCGGCGGCCAGCCCGAGCAGTACGCCGAGCAGCGCGGCGACGGCGACCGAGACCACCATCAGCGCGAGGGTGTTCATGGCCGGCTCCCACATCCCGAGCAGCCCGCACATCGCGAAGGTGACAAGCGCGATGGCCGCCACCTTCACGCCCTTGCGGCCGAGGCCGCCGGCCCGCCAGGAGATCAGCACGGCGGCGACCGTCATGCCGATCCAGCCCAGCGAGTCGAGCCCGCTGTAGACGGCGTCGACGGCGTCGGTGGCCGTGTTGCTCAGGTGCAGCAGGAAGTACAGGAAGATCGGGCTGGTGTCGCGGTTGTCCAGAATCCACTGGTTGAGGTCGTCCAGCGGGCCCGATACGTCGATGCTGAGCGCGGCGGGCCAGCTGTCGTTGCCCCACACGATCGCGCCGATGGGCACCAGCACCAGTGCGGCGAAGGCGAGCAGCAGCAGTTTGCCGCCGACGCGGTGCCGCACCAGGGCCATGAACGGTCCGGACGGTCCTGAGCCGTCACCGGCTGTGCCGGGTGGCTCGCTGTTGTCGCTCTTGGCGACAGTGGCTGTGGCCGTCATGCGGCCACCGCCTCGTTATCCAGACCCGCCACAACGGCCAGCAGCCGCTGGTGGTCGACGATGCCCAGGCACCGGCCGTCCTCGACGACGCGTGCGGAACCGTTACTGCGGGCGACCGCCTCGATCGCGGCGGCGACGGTGGAGTCGGGGGTGACGGCGGGGCCGTTCTCGGCCTCGTCGCCGCGGGCGGGCCGCATGGCGGTGCGTACCGTCATGACCTGCTCGCGCGGCACGTCGCGGACGAAGTCGCGTACGTAGTCGTCGGCCGGCGAGCCGACGATCTCTTCCGGGGTGCCGAGCTGCACGATCTTGCCGTCGCGCATCAGCGCGATGCGGTCGCCGAGGCGCAGCGCCTCGTTGAGGTCGTGGGTGATGAAGACCATGGTGCGGCCCTCCTCGCGGTGCAGGCGGATGACTTCTTCCTGCATGTCGCGGCGGATGAGCGGGTCGAGCGCGCTGAACGGCTCGTCGAAGAGCAGCACCTCGGGGTCGACGGCGAGCGCGCGGGCCAGCCCGACGCGCTGCTGCTGACCGCCGGAGAGCTGGCCGGGACGGCGGCTCTCCAGGCCGGCGAGGCCGACCTTCTCCACGGTCTCGGACGCCTTCGCGCGGCGTTCGCTGCGGCCCATGCCCTGGATCTCCAGGCCGTACGCGACGTTGTCGAGCACGGAGCGGTGCGGCAGCAGGCCGAAGTGCTGGAAGACCATGGCGGCACGGTGCCGGCGCAGCTCGCGCAGCCGCGAGCGGTCCATGGCGCGTACGTCCTCGCCGTCCATCGTGATGTCGCCGCTGGTCGGCTCGATGAGCCGGGTCAGGCAGCGTACGAGGGTCGACTTGCCGGAGCCGGACAGGCCCATGACAACGAAGACTTCGCCCTGCTTGACGTCGAAGGAGACATCGCGGACGGCGGCGGTGCAGCCGGTCCGCTCGCGCAGTTCCGCGGCGGAGAGGTCGGCCACGTCGGGGTTGTTCGGGATGCGGTCGGCCTTCGGTCCGAAGACCTTCCACAGGTTGCGGACCGAGAAGACGATCTCTCGCTCGGCGTCGGCCTCAGCGGCGGCTTCGGCGGCGATCGCGTCGGGGCGGGCGTCGACGACGGCCGCGTCGGCGGCCAGCTCGGCGTCGGTCTTGGCGGCGCTCGCCGGGGCGGCCGGGGCGGCCGGTGCCTTCTTCAGGTCGGCGGCGGCCTTGACCGCGCCGGCGCGATCCGGGCCGGACGCGCTCTTCTTGACCTTCGCGGTGTCCGCGGCGGCGGGAGTATCCGTGCCGACGGGAGTATCGGCGACGGCAGGAGCATCCACGCCGTCCTCGGTGCGGGGCTCGGTGCGGGGCTCGGGTATGTCAGACGTGCCGTTGGCGGTAGCCATCAGGCATCACCTCCAGGGCTCGTGGCTGAACGAAGCTGTTCGGGTGTGCTTTCGCTGGTGCTGTCGCTTACACGTTCTGTTGCACATTCGGTTACACGTTCTGTCGCATATTCATTGGCGCTGCGGAGCAGTTCGGAAGCCTTCTCTCCGACCATCAGGACGCCGATCATGGGGTTCACCGACGGCATCGTCGGGAACACGGACGCGTCGGCGATGCGGATGCCGTCGAGGCCGCGGATCTTCAGATCCGGTCCCACCACGGCCAGTTCATCGGTGGAGGCACCCATTCGGCAGGTGCCCGCCGGGTGGTAGACGGTGTGCGCGACCTGCCGGGCGTAGGCCGAGATCTCCTCGTCGGAGGTGACTTCCGGCCCCGGGCAGACCTCGCGCTTGAGCCAGTGCGCGAGCGGCTCGGTCTTGGCGATCTCGCGGGCGATCTTGATGCCGTCGACCAGCGTCTTGCCGTCGTAGTCGTCCTCGTCCGTGAAGTACCGGAAGTCGAGGGCGGGCTTGACAGCCGGGTCGGCGCTGGTGAGGTAGAGCCGGCCGCGGCTGCGCGGCTTGGGGATGTTCGGGGTCATCGACACCCCGTGCTCCGGCTTCTTGTAGCCGATGCGCTCCGGGTTGTCGGTGAACGGGATCTGGTAGAAGTGGAACATCAGGTCCGGGCCGTGCGACTCGGGGTCGCGGCGGACGAAGAGTCCGGCGTCCGAGTCCATCGCGGAGTTCTCCGGAATCGGCCCGTCGGTCTCCCAGACGATGACCGACTCGGGGTGGTCGAGCAGGTTCTCGCCGACGCCCGGCAGGTCGTGCAGCACCGGGATGCCGAGCGCTTCGAGGTCCGCCTTCGGCCCGATGCCCGAGTGCATCAGCAGCCGCGGGGTGTCCACCGCGCCCGCGCAGACCAGGACCTCGCGGGACGCCTCGACGAGGATCTCCTCGCCGTCCTTGGTCCGTACGTGCACGCCGGTCGCCCGGGTGCCGTCCAGCTCCAGCTTGTGCGCCCAGGTCTCCAGCATGATGTGCAGGTTCGGGCGGTCGCCGGCCTCGATGTGCGGGTGCAGATAGGCGACCGACGCGGAGGAGCGCTTGTTGTTCTCCGGGTGGTACGCGAGGTCGAAGAAGCCGACGCCCTCGTGGAACGGCGCCTTGTTGAAGCCCTCGACGCGCGGCACGCCGATCGCCTCCTGCGCGGCGTCCACGAAGTCACGCGCGATGGCGTTCCGGTCCTTCTCGTCCACGGGGACGATGTTGTTGCGCAGCTTGCCGAAGTACGGCTCCATCGCCGCCGCGCCCCAGCCCTCGGCGCCCGCGTCCGCCCACTCGTCCCAGTCGCCCGGCAGCGGCTTGAACGAGATGAGCGTGTTGTGCGAGGAGCAGCCCCCGAGCACCCGGGCCCGGCTGTGCCGGATGTACGAGTTGCCGCGCGGCTGCGCCACCGTCGGGTAGTCGTAGTCCAGCTCGCCGCCGAGCAGACCGAGCCAGCGGCGCAGCGTGAGCACCTCGGGCCGGTCGATGTCGGAGGGGCCGCCCTCGATGACGGCCACGCGGATGTCCGGGTCCTCGGTGAGCCGGGAGGCGATCACCGATCCCGCGGTGCCACCGCCGATCACGACATAGTCGTACACGGGCATGGGGGTTGCTCCTCTGCTGCTACTGCTGCTGCTCTGCTGCTACCGCTGCCGTTGCCGCGACGGCAAAGTGCTTGACGTAATAGGGCGTTTCAGCCCGAAAGCGGCTATCAGCCCGCGAACCAGCGGACCGGGGCCGGGCGGAGGTTCTCGTAGACATGCTTGGACTCCCGGTACTCGGCCAGGCCGGCCGGGCCCAGCTCGCGGCCGACGCCGGACTTGCCGAAGCCGCCCCACTCCGCCTGCGGGAGGTACGGGTGGAAGTCGTTGATCCAGACCGTGCCGTGCCGCATCTGCCCGGCGAAGCGCCGGGCGCGGGCGGTGTCGGCGGACCAGACCGCGCCGGCGAGCCCGTACTCGGTGTCGTTGGCCAGCTCCAGCGCCTCGTCCTCGGTCAGGAACGTCTCGACCGTGAGGATCGGGCCGAAGGTCTCCTCGCGGACGACCTTCATCTTGCGGTGGCAGTTGTCCAGCACGGTCGGCGAGTAGAAGTAGCCGGTGGCCGGGCGGACGGCGGACGGCGCGGGGCGGGAGCCGCCGCTGCGCAGCTGAGCGCCTTCGACGAGGGCCGAGGCGACGTACGCCTCGGTCTTGGCGAGCTGCTGCGCCGAGACGAGCGGCCCGCACTCGACGCCTTCCTCGGTACCGCGGCCGAGCTTGATCTTCTCGGCGCGGCGGGCGAGTTCGGCGACGAAGCGGTCGCGCACGGACTCCTCGATGATGAGCCGCGCGCCGGCCGAGCAGACCTGGCCGCTGTGGATGAACGCGGCGTTCAGCGCCTGGTCGACGGCGGTGTCGAAGCCGTCCTCGGTCGCGCAGGAGTCGGCGAAGACGACGTTGGGGTTCTTGCCGCCGAGCTCCAGCGCGACCTTCTTGACGCCGGGCGCGGCGGCCTGGGCCACCTTGGTGCCGCTCGCGAGACCGCCGGTGAAGGAGACGAGGTCCACGTCCGGGTGCTCGGCCAGCCGGGCCCCGACGGGGTCGCCCGCGCCGGTCACCAGGTTGGCGACGCCGGCCGGCAGTCCGGCCTCGACCAGCAGCTTGATCAGGTGCACGGTGGTCAGCGGGGTGACCTCGCTGGGCTTGATCACGAAGGTGTTGCCCGCGGCGATCGCCGGGGCCACCTTCCAGCTGGCCTGCAACAGCGGGTAGTTCCACGGGGTGATCAACGCGCAGACGCCGACCGGCTCGTGCACGACGATGCTGTGCACGTCGGGCGAGCCCGCGTCCACGACCCGGCCGCCGCCCTCGTTGATCACGAGGTCGGCGAAGTAGCGGAAGGCGTTGGTGACGTCGTCGACGTCGATCCGGCCCTCTTCCAGGGTCTTGCCGGTGTCGTGGCTCTCGATCAGCCCGATCTCCTCGCGGTCCCGCTGCAGCAGGTCGGCGACCCGGCGCAGCAGCGCGGCCCGCTCGGCGACCGTGGTCTGCCGCCAGGGGCCGGAGTCGAACGCACGACGGGCCGCGGCGACCGCTGCGTCGGTGTCGTCCGCTCCGCCCTCGGCCACGACCGCGAGGGTCGTAGCGTCGGCGGGGTCGAGGACCTCCCGCTGCGCGCCGGATATGGCGGTTTGCCACACCCCGTCCACATGAATGGTCTCAACTGCCGACACGTCTGTTCTGCCTTCCATCAACCGAAATGCTGCACGCCAGCCTTGCTGGCAAATTGGACCCCTCCCCCGAAGCGGCCGACCTATGCCTAGAGACTGGCTGAAAGTGTTCTCTCTCACGCGATCGTTATGCGGTGCAATTCACTGGAATACGGGCGATAAGCCAACCAAAGGCCCGGATTCGGAGGGTTTGCGATCTTCGACTTCGGCGGCGGCCCGGTCGCCTCCGGCGCAGCACCCTTGCCCGGTTCCAGCCGTCCGCAGCGTTGGGGCGATGCCCAATGCGAGCCGGTTCCGGCTCATCGCGCAGCGCGTGGCCTGCCCCGGGTGCGTATCGTTGAAGAACGCGGCTGCACGTGTCACGCGGCAGCGGGGAGGAGCGCACGGTGACCATGGAACTGACCGGCAGGATCGAGATGGCCGAGAGCGACGAGCCGAACTTGGACGACCTGTTCGACCGGCTGGAGCGGATGCCCGTCCCCGAGGGCTACAAGGTCGAGATCGTCGAGGGGGCCGTCTACATGTCGCCGCAGCGGAATGCGCGGCAAGCTCACACCGGGAACCACAGCTCGTTCTTGCCGCCGTCGGTGTAGTCGACGGTGATCTCCCGCCCGGCCGCGATGTCCTCGACCGCCACGAATTCGACCACGCCCGCGTCGAAATCCTTGCGGTACCGCGCCAGGGGCGAGGCAGCGTGGTTGTACAGGCTGCCCCAGCCGAGCGCGATCGCGGCGGCTTCGCCGGCCCAGTTGAAGTAGTAGTTGAAGAGGTGGGTGCGGTCCAGCAGACCGCGCTCCGCAGCCGGGACGACCAGTACGGGACAGCGCTCGACCACCTCGCCGGCACGGAACGCACGCGTGGCGAAGACGCCCCGGCTGTGGATGTCGGAGGAGCGCATTTCCAGCCCGCCCATGGTCTCGCTCATGCTCGCGCTCGTGCTCATGCTCGCGCTCGTGCTCGCGCTCATGCCTTGACCGCCCGGTAGAAGCAGTCCGGCTCGCCCAGCATCCCCAGGTCGCCCCGCTCCCGGATTCTGGTCCGGTGGTACGGCGACAGGTCGGCCGCGCTGCCGACGACGCTCAGCTCCATCCCGGCGTCGGCGAACTGCCGCACGAGCAGCGCGGCGGGCACGATCAGCTTGCTGTACTCGACCTGACCCCGCAGCAGTGGGCGACGTTCGTCGAGTTCGCAGCCGGCCGACCCTCGGCGTGAGCCGTTAGAGCACAAAGCCGCAGGTCCTGCCGGGTCGGGGGTTTCCGCGACCCGGCGGGCCGCGACGCGCGGGGCCCCGACGCCTTAAAAAAGAACTGGGGAAAGAAACAACCAACCAACCCCACCAACTCCCCTTTGTCACTAGATCAGGTGACGAGGTGGCGGTTGTGCGGATTGGCGCGGTACGGTCGCGCCACAACCACACAAAGCGACGGCCCCCGGCGGGACAGCAATCCCGGACCGAGGGCCTGATCACAAGGAAGCAGCAACTTCCCGATGACGTCACCAAAGTCTAACGCGCGCGTTTCCGCACGCCCACGGCATCCGCACCCGCAGCCGCACCCGTCGGCCTCCGGGGTCGTGCACATCCGCCACCGCCACGAGTCGCACTTCACCGTGGTCGGCAATCACCTCGCCCAGCACCCGCACCTCTCCGCGACCGCCCTCGGCGTCGCCGTACGCATCCAGTCGCTGCCGGACGGGGCCAAGGTCGGCATCAAGGCCCTCGCCGACCACTTCAGCGAAGGCGAGGACCGCCTCGCCGCCGCCCTGAACGAACTGGAGGCGGCGGGCTACCTCCAGCGCTGCAAGGAACGGGCGGCGGGCCAGCGCATCGTGACCCGTACGACGTTCTACGAGCGGCCCGGCGAGGCCGCCCAACCACCCGTACGCCGCGTTCAGTTGACGAAGCGCACCGCGACCTTCCCCACCCGCCCGCACCCCACCCAGGAGCAGCGGCCCCAGCACCGCCCCACTCCCGAGCCGCCGAGGTACGAGCCGAAGCCGGAGCCGAAGCCAGAGCGGGGGCAGGAGCGCGGGCCGGAGCCAGAGCCGGGGCCGGGGCCGGGGCCGGAGCCGGAGCCGGGGCCGGAGCCGCGCCGCCCCGTGTCGCCCCTCTTCCGCCGGACCGCCGCCGATCTGCTGGCCGGTCTGCGCGGCGCGGACGCGCGGCTGACCGTGTCCGTACGGGACGTGGAGCGACTGACGCCCGCCGTCTGCGCGTGGCTGGAGCGCGGCGTACCGCCGGAGCAGGTGGCCCGTACGCTCTCCGGCGCACTGCCCGCCGGGGAGATCCGCTGGCCCGCCAGACTCCTGGCCCACCGGCTGTCCGCATGGCTCCCGCCCGCACTCCCGACGGCTCCCCCACCCTTCGCCCCAGCCACCGCACGCCCAGCCCCGCTCCGGAACTGCAACGGCTGCGACCGCGCCTTCAGAACCACCGACTCCGGTCCCGCCCGCTGCCGCGACTGCCGTACGCGGCCCGCGCCCTAGCAAGACCGCCCGACAGCCGGTTGCATGTCTGGTTGTCGTTTTGGTTTCCAGTCGCTACGTTGGCTTTATGGGGCCCCGTGAGATCTATTCGAATCCACCGTTGGCGCTGACCGTCGTGGAACTACGCCACACAGCGACATCCGCTCTGACAGACGCCGACCAGGCGTCCCTGAAGGCATGCCTTGCGGACAGCTTCCCGCTCGCCAAGCCCGCCCGCAGGGTGAATGTCACCATGTCGTCGGCAGGCATCAACCAGGAGCAGCTGCTCGACCCCAGGTACATGGCCCGCGACAACGCGACCGCCATCACCTACCGCACTGACGCCATCGTCGTTGAGACCACCCGTTACGAACGTCGAAGCAACCTCCGGGCGCTGCTGCGCCAAGCCGTCGAGGCGCGGCAGAAGGTCGCGCCGGCCGACGGCATCGAGCGCCTCGGCATCCGCTATATCAACGAAGTCCGCGCTCCCGGCGTCGAACGTTCCGGGGACTGGGCCAAGTGGATCACTCCCGCCCTCACCGGCATTGTCAGCCTGACGTCGGGCAGCGACCACAACGCGCAGTCCTGGCAGGGCATGGCGGTCTTCGGCGACACGTCCTCGGGTGCCGTGCTGCGGCACGGGATCTTCGACGGCTACGCGGTGGACCCAACCGGTGATCTACGACGCGCCACTCCTCCGCCCGGACCGTTCTACCTCGTCGACCTCGACTGTTACTGGGCGCCTGAGAGCGCCCCGCCGCTGGACTGGGAGAACATCGAGTCCCGCTTCGACGCCGCCGCACTCAGCGCGTACAGCCTGTTCGAACAGCTGATCACTGATGAATACCGACAGGAGGTGCTCCGCTGTGACTGGTGACATCCAGCGCGCAGCCCGTACGCCCACCGCGCCGACCGCTGGCCTCGTGGAACCGCATGAGCCCACTTCCACGTCCGCCAGCCAGCTGTTCGACCTGGCCGAGAGGGCCGGATCACTGCGCAGCACCACCAAGCACATCCACGAAAGCTCCAGCGAGCTCCACAAGGAAGTTCTCTTCCATTCCTGGCAGCGCGGCACCACCGAGCGGGGCAAGCTGGCGCCCAAGGTGCTGCTGGAGGAACTCGCAGATCTCGGCTTCGCCTGGCGCGACGTCGCCCGCATGCTCAGCGTCAGCGTCCCCGCCATTCAGAAGTGGCGCCGCGCAGGAAAGCCCAGCGGCGAGAACCGCGGGAGACTCGCCAACCTGCTCGCCCTGTGCGACGAAATCACCGAGCAGTACCACATCCAAGAAGTCGCCTCATGGTTTGAAATGCCGCTCACATCAGACGCACCCGTCACACCCATCGACCTCTACGCCGAGGAACGACCCGAACTCGTCCTCGAACACGCCAGCGGGCACAGTGACGTCGAGCAGATTCTCACCTCGTACGACCCCGAGTGGCGCGAGCGCTTCCGGTCCGACTTCGAGGTCTACCTCGACACGGACGGAGCCATGTCCATCCGCCCCAAGGGTGTATGACGAGTGGCACATGAGATGGAAAAGCCGGGAGATCCCGCGGACCTGTACCTCGCCCTGGGCGAGGACATCATTGCCGCACGTCCGATCCTCACCGGAGACGTCTTCGACGGTGTCGAGATCACAGACACGGACGGCACCTCAATCCGCCGCACGATCATGGTCCTCGACCACCCCTGTTCGCTGCGCACCGACGGCGTCAAACTGACGTCACGGCTGACGGCGGCCGAGGTGGCCCGCACCCAGCCCGCCAGTTGGCGCGGCAGCTTCAACCGGATGCTTCTCCCTGCGCCGTTCCCGGGCGCGGACGGCAAAGCGCACCCCTGCGCGGCGTTCTTCGATACCTGCTACCACCTCTCACCGGAGCAGCTCGAAGCCGGCACCCGCATTGCGTGCCTGAGCCACCAGGGCATCAACCTCCTGTTGCAGCGCCGGGTAAAACACTTCAGCCGCGTCACCGTTCCCACATTCGAGTTCCAGGAGGCCAACCAAGGGGTCTACGAGGAAGCGGATGTGATCGAAGAGTGGTGCACGTCGCGGGAGGACGACGGGGTCAAGCTCTCCGAGGCAACGGCAGAGTGCGTCTGCTGGCTCCGGGAGAAGCCAGTAGACCGCAGCCGCCAGGACATGCTCAAGGACGCGCAACAGCGCAGCACCGTGCGCAAACAGATGCGGAACCGGCTCAAGGAGCTGCGCATCGGCAGCACCCCCTAGAGCCCCCCGCCCCGAGGTCCGTCCCAGCCGACCCCACGCCCTGGCGGGCCGGTCACGGAGCCGGGTGGGCGAGCCATTCCACCAGAGGCGGCCGAACCGCGCCGCACAGCGGGTGGCCGCATGAGTCCGAGAGACGCAGCCGCGCGGTCAGGCACCCGGATCGCACGGCGGCCTCGATGACACCCGGATCGATGGCGGCGAACATCAGCTTCGCCCGGCGGAACATCGCGAAGACACCGGCCGCGTCCACGGTGCCCCAGGAGAGGTAGACGAACCGGCCTCCGAGACCGTTCTGGATGTACGGGCCGTTCAGCTCGACGCCGGTTGCGGTGGGGGTCGCGGAGCACTCCAGCGTCCACAGGGCCGACGCGACATCCCCCGGCCGCAGTTCGAACATCTCTGCGGGACGGTCCTTGCGCTGAACGCCGACATGGACGTTGTCGGCCCCGTCGAAGGTCGGGCCGGGGCCGATGCTGCGCCCCGGCAGACCGGAGGCTTCGATACGGATCTGCATACGGCCATCATCGTCCATCCCCGGGTGGGGCGGCGAAGGTGGCGGGCAGCGTGCGGATCAGGCGGGGACGCGCTCGTCCTCGATCATGCCGCGGATTCCCTCGCGCAGTTCCGGTCCGTCCGTGTGCCCGTGGACCGAGACGGCGTGCTCGCAGGCTGCCCGGACTACTTCGTCCTCCTCGCCCGCGATGGTCAGCGTGCAGTTCGACTCGCTCGGGAATTTGCGACAGTCGGCAACTTTCCTGGTCATGACGGCCTCCCGTTGGACTATGCCTCCAGCAGTTGGAGTACACCTCCAGGCTAAACCCGTTCAAACTTGACTGCTTCGGGCATTCCGGAAACGACCGAGCCCGCACCGTCCGTGGTTCCGGACGGTGCGGGCTCGGCTTCTCAGGCTCAGGTTTCTCAGGCTTAGATCAGGCCGAGACCCTTCACGGCCTCGCGCTCCTCGACCAGCTCGGCGACCGAGGCGTCGATGCGGGCGCGGGAGAACTCGTTGATGTCCAGGCCCTGGACGATCTCGAACTTGCCGTCCTTCGTGGTGACCGGGAAGGAGGAGATGATCCCCTTCGGGACGCCGTACGAGCCGTCCGACGGGATGCCCATCGAGGTCCAGTCGCCCGCCGCGGTGCCGTTGACCCAGGTGTGCACGTGGTCGATGGCCGCGTTGGCGGCGGAGGCGGCCGAGGAGGCGCCGCGCGCCTCGATGATCGCCGCGCCGCGCTTGGCGACGGTCGGGATGAAGGTGTCGGCGAGCCACGCCTCGTCGTTGACGACCTCGGCGGCGTTCTTGCCCGCGAGCTCGGCGTGGAAGATGTCGGGGTACTGGGTCGCCGAGTGGTTGCCCCAGATCGTCAGCTTCTTGATCTCGGAGACCGGCACGCCGGTCTTCTGGGCGAGCTGCGAGATGGCGCGGTTGTGGTCGAGGCGGGTCATCGCGGTGAAGCGCTCGGCCGGTACGTCGGGGGCGGCGGCCTGCGCGATGAGCGCGTTGGTGTTGGCCGGGTTGCCGACGACGAGGACCTTGATGTCGTCCGCGGCGTTGGCGTTGATGGCCGCGCCCTGGGGCTTGAAGATGCCGCCGTTGGCCTGGAGCAGGTCACCGCGCTCCATGCCCTTGGTACGCGGGCGGGCGCCCACCAGCAGCGCGACGTTGGCGCCGGCGAAGCCGACGTTCGGGTCATCGGAGATGTCGATGCCGCGCAGCAGCGGGAAGGCGCAGTCGTCGAGCTCCATGGCGGTGCCCTCGGCGGCCTTGAGGCCCTGCGGAATCTCCAGAAGCCGGAGCTTCACCGGCACATCCGCGCCGAGCAGGTGACCGGACGCGATGCGGAAGAGCAGCGCGTAGCCGATCTGTCCGGCGGCGCCGGTAACGGTGACATTGACGGGAGTGCGGGTCATGGCGGTCTCCAGCGCATTGTTGTCTCGGGGCGACCCCCAGACCCCGGTGCCGCAGACCCCGGTAGCGGTGGGAATCCCTACCCCTCGTTCCAAGGTCTCTTGGTGTCAAGAGACCTTGCCGTCAATCTATCGGACGGCGGGCCCGCGAGTCCGCCGCCCCCATGCGCTACCTCTCACCGTGGCTCCGGCCGACACTCGGGCGGGGGAACCCTGGCGGTCCCGGAGCCACAGCGGAGGGGGGCGGCCCCTCGGTCGAGGGGGGTGAGCCGAGCGGCCGCCTTACCCGTGGGGGGCTGAACAAGCGCCTGCCCGCGATCCCGACGGGCATTCCCCGTTTTCCCACCGCATTCCCAGGGCTGCCCCGCCACGCCACGCCGGGTCCGCTCCGGGACCGGCTTACCGCGCGGGCGGCACGGACGCCGCCGCACCGTCCTTGGCGCAGCCCTCCTCGCCCGTCGGCAGCGTCGCGCACGCCTTGGCCTGCGACGCGGCGTTCACGGCCACCATCTTGGTGTAGGCGTCGTTGTCGTTCACCGTCGCGCGAGCGGTGTCCCCCTTCACGCCGCCCTGGGCCGCCGCTGTGATGTTCAGCGCGTCGCCCGGCGCGGCATTGGTGATGCGCGCCCAAGCGGCTCCGCACACCTTGCTGTAGCGGACCTCGACAAGCGTTTGTCCGACGTATCCGCGGGCGGTGGTCCGCGCGTGTTCGCCGCCGCAGCCCATGACCTCCGGGTCCTTGCTGGAGCAGTCGGAGCCGTTGCACTTCACCCCGGCCGGCAGATCGGTCCGCTTCGCGCTCGGCGAGGGCGTCGCCTTCGCCTGCTTCCGCGGCTCGTCCTGCCCGAGGTCGAGCAGCAGCACGGCGGCTGCGATGACGAGCAGCGCGCCGACGACACCGGCCAGGAACATCGCGATGCGGCGGCGCTGCCGTTGCTGGTCGGACGGGCCCGCGGGGCCGGCGGGGCTCGCGGGGCCGGGCACGTCTAGCGGGGCGCCCGCCACGTCTCCGGGGCGGGCCGCGCCGTCGGCACCGCGCACGCTGCCGAAACCACGGGCGGGGCTGCCCGTGCGGCCGGGCCCGGCAGCGCCGCCGTATCCGGGCGCGCCGCCGCCGTATCCGGGCGCGCCGCCGAATCCGGCTGCTCCGGTGCCGCTGGTGCCACCGTCTCCCGCGCCGCTCGCCGCCCTCGCGGCTGCCCCGCCGCCGACCGGGTCGGGGCCTTGGCCCCAGCTCGTACGGTCGGTCCTGGGCGGCTGGTCCGCGCCGGGCGCGCGGTCGGCCCCCGGTGTCCGGTCGGCCCCTCGTGTCCGGTCGGCGCCGGGCGCGCGGTCGGCGCCGGGCGCACTGGCGGTGCCGGGCGCGTTGTCCGTGTCAGGCGCGTTGTCCGTGCCGGGCCGTCGGCCCTCGGTGGACGCCCGCTGCTGCGGGACCGGCGACTGTGGGGCCGACGGCTGCGAGGCCGGGCGGGCGGGCTTGCGGGCGGGCTTGCCGTTCTTGACGTTCGCGGGCGGCGGGCCGAACTCGCCCAGCGCGGCGCGCGCCTGCGAGACCTTTATGGCCTCCATCGTGTGGTCGTGCCGCATCTCGGAGCGGCTCCAGGCGCGCTCCGCGAGCTCCCACATGGTGTTCAGATGCCCGACGTTCGCACCGGTCACCTCGGCCAGCGCCTCGACCGCGCCTCTCGGCGCCAGCAGCCGGCCGTTGAGGTATCTCTCCCACGACGTCTTGCTGTAGCCGGTGCGGTCCGCGACGGCAGCGACACTCAGCCCGCTGCGGTCCACCAGCCTGCGCAGCTGGTTGGCGAACTCGCGCACCTGCGGGTCGAGTTCTTCCGGTAGTGACCTCCAACGAGGCATTGCCCTCCCCCTGTCCCCCCGTGCGTACGCTGCTCGGTCCACGCGGTCGTCCCGTACGGCACTGCTCGTAGCGCGAGCACCCTGTGCTCCTCGTGCCGACTACCCACGGGGATGCGCAAAGCCAGAGTGCCGGTTCCCTCCGCAGGGGCGCACGGGAGCATTCGGGACACGGTCGCGTGCCCGCGCACGCCTCCCGGCTTCCGCTCGCGGGACCAGTGTCCCACCGGCGTTCGAGGCCATGGGCCAGCAGCCCGTCCGTATGCACGGGACGTCCCGGCATACCCCAATTGCGCTCGCACATCCTTCCCTTGGGACCGGTTCGGACCGCTTGATCATCAATTAGGAACACTTGGCGACCATTTACGAGCACAGCCCGTGGCCGATTCTCGTTGCACGCCGGTGACTCCGCACCGGAATGGTCACTTCCGCGTCACAGCCCGTAACCCCGCCTTGATCCAATCCATCGCGCACCTGATGCTCGAACAAGGCGGCGGCCCGTCCTGCTCGGGGGAGAAGACGGACCGCCGCCGTCGGGGGCTGCGTGGGGGCTGCGGGCTGGCTGCCTGCGGGCAGCGGGCTTGCGGGCCGCGGGCCGCGGGCCGCGTACGGCCTGCCGGACCACGTACGGCTACCGAACGGTGTAGTGCACCACGTCGTCCACGAACGGGATCTCCAGCCAGGGCTCGGGCTGCGCCATCAGCGCGAGCAGCAGGATCAAGACCCCCAGCACGCCGTACGTCAGCAGGTCCGTGAAGCGGGACCGGACGGCCAGCATGCCCACCGACGGCAGCACCCAGCGCAGCACCGCGCCCGCGATGAGTGACACGCCGATCAGGATCGTGCCGCCCCGGAACTGGTCGAGGGCGATGAGCAGCAGCCCCACGCCCGTCCCGCCGAGCACGGCGAGCAGCGGCCACTGCCGGGCCGGCGCCGGGGCGTCGCCGCCGGCCGCCCGGCCGCCGCCCTCAGGCCGCGCGGTGTCCCGGGTGATCGACGGGAACCGGCGGGTCTTCTTCGGCTCGGCCGCCATCTCCGCGCTCACCTCGGCCGGCGTCCCCGCCACGGCTGACATCCCCGCCTCGTCCGGCATCGCCGCTTCAGCCGACATCGGCCGCACCGGCGATCCGCTCGGCGGCCTCAACGACGTTGACCAGCAGCTGGGCCCGGGTCATCGGGCCGACGCCGCCGGGGTTCGGCGAGATCCAGCCCGCGACCTCGGCCACCCCGGGGTGCACATCGCCGACGATCTTGCCGTTCTCGTCCCGGCTGACGCCGACGTCGAGCACGGCCGCGCCCGGCTTCACGTCCTCCGGCTTGATGATGTGCGGGACGCCGGCCGCGGCCACGATGATGTCGGCCTGGCGCAGCTGCGCGGACAGGTCGCGGGTGCCGGTGTGGCACTGGGTGACCGTCGCGTTCTCGGACTTGCGGGTCAGCAGCAGCGGGATGGAGCGGCCGACGGTGATCCCGCGGCCCACGATGCAGACGTGCGCGCCGTTGATCTCCACGCCGTGGTGGCGCAACAGCTGGATGATCCCGAACGGGGTGCAGGGCAGCGGGCCGGGCTCGCCCAGCACGAGGCGGCCCAGGCTCATCGGGTGCAGGCCGTCGGCGTCCTTGGCCGGGTCCATCAGCTCCAGAATCCGGTTGGTGTCGATGCCCTTGGGCAGCGGGAGCTGGACGATGTAGCCGGTGCACTCCGGGTCCTCGTTGAGCTCCCGGACGACTGCTTCGATCTCCTCCTGGGAGGCGGTGTCGGGCAGTTCGCGCTGGATGGAGGCGATGCCGACCTGCGCGCAGTCGCGGTGCTTGCCCGCGACGTACCACTTGCTGCCCGGGTCGTCGCCGACCAGGAGAGTGCCCAGACCGGGCGTGACGCCCTGGGCCTTGAGGGCCGCCACCCGGGCGGCGAGTTCGGACTTGATCGCGGCTGCGGTGGCCTTGCCATCGAGAATCTGGGCAGTCATGCACCCATCTTCCCGGATGGAGCCGTCCGCATCCCAATCAGGGCGGGCGGGGTCGGGGTACGGGCGGGCTCCTGGTGGGCTGCGGGCGGTCTACGGGCGCTCTACGGGCGGGTTGCCGCCGGGCTGCCGCCGGCTTCGTAGCCGGTCCGTCGCCCGCTTCTCCCCGGCCAGACCGAACCATTCACCGCATATAGGGAACTTCGCTGGACAACGGCCCGATGCCACGACGACGATGGCTCGAATGTGCCGCGGCAGTGGGGGGACGGTCCGCTCGGTTTCTTACCTCCGCACGGTCCGCGTCGTCCCCGCACGACCACCCGGAGGAACCCCCGCATGAGTTACGGCGACCCCAACAACCCGTACAGCCAGCCGCCCCAGGGCCAGCAGCCGGGCCAGCAGCAGTACGGCTACCCGCAGCAGCAGCCGGGCCCGCCGCCCGGCCAGCCCTACGGCCAGTTCCCGCAGCAGGGCGGCCAGCCGCAGTACGGCGGCTATCCCGGCGGCCCGATGGGCGGCCCGCAGAAGGCGCCCGGCACGGTGACGACCGCTCGCGTGCTGCTCTTCGTGCTGGGCGGGCTGATGATCATCGCCTCGCTGGCCTTGTTCGCCGTCGGCGCCGCGGCGCAGAATGACGACGTCCAGTCGGCGTTCGACGATCAGGGGATGGCGATATCGGGAGGCCTCTTCATCGGCCTGGGCGTGCTCGTGCTGGCCATCGGCATTCTGGAGATCATCGTCGCCGCGAAGTTCGGCAAGGGCGGCAACGGCGTCCGCGTCACCGCGATCGTCATCGGCGCCATACTCACCGTGGGCTACGTGGTCAACCTGTTCATGGGCAATATCGTGGCGCTGCTCGGTCTCGCCGCGAGCATCCTGATCATCGTCTACTGCGCCAAGGCCGACGCCAAGGCGTGGTTCAACCGCCCGCGTTACTGAGCGACTCGGTGACCGTGTCCTCAATCGCCGGACGGGCTGAATATTCAGCCCTCCCCCAGCCTCCGGCCGGGAGGTGCCCCCAGGCGATTGAGGACAGTCACGGCACCAATGACCAACCGTCAGTGGAAGAAGTGCCGCGTCCCCGTGAGGTACATCGTCACGCCCGCCGCCTTCGCCGCCTCGACGACCAGCTCGTCACGGACCGAACCACCAGGCTGGGCCACGGCCTTGACGCCCGCCTCCAGCAGCACTTCGAGGCCGTCGGGGAACGGGAAGAACGCGTCGGAGGCGGCGTACGATCCGGCCGCCCGCTCCGCGCCCGCGCGCTGGACCGCGAGCTTCGCGGAGTCGACGCGGTTGACCTGGCCCATGCCGACACCGACCGTCGCGCTGTCCTTGGCGAGCAGGATCGCGTTGGACTTGACCGCGCGGCAGGCGCGCCAGGCGAAGGCCAGCTCGGCGAGCCCGGCCGCGTCGAGCGGCTCGCCCGTCGCCAGTGTCCAGTTGGCCGGGTCGTCGCCCTCGGCCTGGAGCCGGTCCTTGACCTGGAACAGCGCGCCGCCCTCGATGGGACGCTGCTCCACGGTGGCCGCGGGCGCCTCGGCGCAGCGCAGCACCCGGATGTTCTTCTTGCGGGCCAGCACCTCGACCGCGCCGTCCTCGTAGCCCGGGGCGACGATGACCTCGGTGAAGATCTCGGTGACCTGCTCGGCCATCGCGACGCTCACCGGCCGGTTGACGGCGATCACGCCGCCGAACGCGGAGAGCGGGTCGCACGCGTGCGCCTTGCGGTGCGCCTCGGCGACGTCCGCGCCGATCGCGATGCCGCACGGGTTGGCGTGCTTGATGATCGCGACGCAGGGGGCGGTGTGGTCGTGCGCGGCGCGGCGGGCGGCCTCGGTGTCGACGAAGTTGTTGTACGACATCTCCTTGCCGTGCAACTGCTCCGCGCCCGCGAGGCCCGCGCCCGAGCCGTCGCTGTAGAGCGCGGCGGGCTGGTGCGGGTTCTCGCCGTAACGCAGCACGTGCGAACGGGAGAAGGTCGCGCCCAGGAAGTCGGGGAACGCCGAGTCGCCCGCGGCCTCGTCGGCCGCGTAGCCGTCAGCGAACCAGGACGCCACGGCGACGTCGTAGGCCGCCGTGTGCTGGAAGGCCTCCGCCGCGAGCCGCTTGCGCGCGGTCAGGTCGAAGCCGCCGTCGGTGGCGGCCTTGAGCACGTCCTCGTACCGCTCTGGGTTGACGACCACCGAGACCGACGGGTGGTTCTTGGCGGCGGCGCGGACCATCGAGGGGCCGCCGATGTCGATCTGCTCGACGCACTCGTCGGGGCTCGCGCCCGAGGCGACCGTCTCCTTGAACGGATACAGGTTGACGATCACCAGCTCGAAGGGCTCGATGTCCAGCTCGGCGAGCTGCCGCTGGTGGTCGGGCAGCCGCTGGTCGGCCAGGATTCCCGCGTGCACGCGGGGGTGCAGGGTCTTGACCCGCCCGTCCAGACACTCCGGGAACCCGGTCAGTTCCTCGACCTTGGTGACCGGCACGCCGGCGGCGGCGATCTTCGCGGCGGTGGAGCCGGTGGAGACGAGACGGACACCCGCCGCGTCCAGGCCACGGGCCAGTTCTTCGAGCCCCGTCTTGTCGTAGACGCTGATCAGGGCGCGGCGGATCGGCCGCTTCGTTCCTTCGGCGCTCATGCCGGAACCAGTACCTTTCGTCCCTCAATGCGATAACCGTCGCGGGCCAGCCGGCCCACGACGTCGACGAGCAGCTCTCGCTCGACTTTCTTGATGCGCTCGTGGAGCGCGCTCTCGTCATCCTCGGCACGGATCTCGACCACGCTCTGGGCGATGATCGGGCCGGTGTCGACACCGTCGTCGACGAAGTGGACGGTGCACCCGGTCACCTTCGCGCCGTACGCGAGCGCGTCGCGCACGCCGTGGGCGCCGGGGAAGCTGGGGAGCAGGGCGGGGTGGGTGTTCAGCAGCCGCCCGCCGAAGCGGGCGAGGAACTCCGGTCCCACGATCTTCATGAAGCCGGCCGACACGACCAGGCCGGGCTCGTACGCGGCGGTGGCCTCGGCCAGCGCGCGGTCCCAGGCCGCCCGGTCGGCGTAATCCTTCACCCGGCACACGAAGGTCGGCAGACCGGCCCGCTCGGCGCGCTCCAGCCCCTCGATGCCCGGGCGGTCGGCGCCCACGGCCACCACCTCGGCGCCGTAACCAGCCGGGTCGGCGGCGATGGCGTCGAGCAGGGCCTGCAGGTTGGTGCCGGAACCCGAGACGAGGACGACGAGGCGGGCGGGGGGCTGGGAGGAAGCCACGGTGGAGGTCTTTCTCGCGGGATGGAGCGGGAATGCGGTGAGCGGCCAGGACGTAGAGCGGCCAGACGACAACGATGACGGCGATCAGAACGAAGACGGGAACGAAGCGGCTTGTGTGGTCGTACAAGTCGGAGGAACCCGAAATACGGGGAACCCTACGAAGGCCCCGACCGTCAGCAACGATACCGGCACACCGAGCGGCCCCCACGGGACGGGGGCGGGCGCGAGAGGTAGCGTCTGGGTCAGAGATCCGTACCTCCCCGTCCGTATGGCCGGGCAGGACGACGACACAAGGGGAAGACACACTCCAGATGCCGGATCGACGCCGCCGTGCGGCCCTCCGCCTTCCGCTGGCCGCCGCCCACGCAGGGGAGGCAGTGATGTGGGCTCCGCTGCTCCGTGAGCGTCAGTCGTCGTCCTCTTCCTCACACGCTTCTTCGCGCGCTTCGCAGCCCCATGGGTCGGCTGACTCCGCTGATTCCGCTGACTCCGCTGGCTCCGCTGATTCCGCGCAGTCTCCTGGTTACGGGGACTCCGGGGGTCCCGGGAACGGTGAGGGCGAGGGGAACAGCCGGTCGGACCAGACGCAGCAGCCGTCGCCGCCGCCGCCGTCGCCGTCGCCGCCGCCGCCGCCGCCGCCGTCCGAGCGTAAGCAGCGGGTGCGTGAGCAGGACAACCCCTTCGCGGCCCCTCCCGAGGGCAGGCCCGACCAGCCCTGGCAGCCGCGCCATCCGCATAACGGCGGCGGTGACAGCGGCGACGGGACGGGGAACGGTTCCGGCCCCGGCGGGTCCGAGGGCGGCCAGGACGGGCAGCAGGACGGGCAGCAGCCGCCCGCCTGGGGCAGCCAGTGGAGCAGCCGTCAGCCCGGCCGTCAGGGCGGCGGATTCGGTTCGCGCCCCGACGCCGACCGGCCGACGGGACCGAACGGTCCGGGCGGCACGGAGGGCTCCGGCGGGTCCGGCAAGGGCGGCTCGGGCAACGGCCCCGGCGGACTCCGCTGGGATCCGACCGACCCCGCCCAGCGCCGCGCCCGCTACGCGCTGCTGTCCGGCATGTGGGGCTTCTTCTTCGCCCTGTTCAGCCTGCCGGAGATCGCCCTGCTGCTGGGCACGCTCGCCGTCTACTGGGGCATCAGCTCACTGCGCGCCAAGCCGCGCGCGGCGGACCCGACCGCTCCGGCGGCGGGGAAGGCTTCCGCGGCGGACGTCGGTACGGATATCGGTACCGGCGTCGGTACGGGTGGCTCGCCCTTCGGCGATCGCCCGGCCGGTGCGGATGCCGGTACGGGTCCGGCTGCTGGGACGAGCGCGGGCGACGGCGTCGCCGGCAGCGTCCGTACGGCCAGCGGGAACAAGCCGCAGACGACACCCGCGATCAGCGGTCTGGTCACCGGCTGCCTGGCCCTCGCCATCGTGGCGACGACCTTCGCCTTCCAGTTCGCTTACCGCGACTACTACACCTGCGTGGACGACGCCCTCACCCAGACCTCCCAGCAGGCCTGCGAGGACCTCCTCCCCAAGCAGCTACGGCCCCTCCTCGGCGCGGAGGACTGAGTTCCACCAAGGACTGAGCTCCACCCGAAGGGCTGACACCGCGCTGCGCTGTCACGAGGGCCCCGAACGAGGAAACGATCCGTCACGATCCGTCACGGAGAGGGTTCCTCGCGCGGGGCCTCGGGGGGCCGGTACGGCGGCGAGTACGGCATCCGGACAGCGGCCAGCATGGCGTCCGGTACAGCGGCCGGTCGGCTCACTCACTCGCCCGGCCCCGTCTCCTGGCCCGGCGTGAGTCTCTTCCGGGCTCCGCCCCAAGCTGGGGCTCGGCCTCCGGCGTGTGGGCGGATCGCGACATGTCGCTGGGCTCGACCAGCGTCGCAGCCGATCGCGTCGGCTCGCCTGCCGCCGCAGCGTCCGCCTCGGGTCGGCCTTCCGCATCCGGCAGCTCGATCACCTGGGACATCAGGCGTCGCCACCAAGACGCCGAGGGCGACGGCGACGGCGAGGGCAGCGCCGACTCGCCTGATACCGACTCCGTTGACACCCAGCCGACTGATCCCGACCCCGCTGATAGCGACGCACCCGCAGAAGTACTCGCAGCCGCGAGACCGTCGGCCCCCCCCCCACCCCCCCCGGGCGCCGCGTCTGCCCCCCCCCGCGCCCGCCCCCGCCCACCCGCCCCTCCACGCCACCGCTCCCACGCCCGCGCCCCCGGGACCGCGCCGCGATCCGGCACCACGCCGTCACCGCCCGCACGACCGGCGGCACGATCGCCCGCACGTCCTTGATCCGGCGGGCGCAGCTTCCGCACCCTCCACCAGCGCAGGCCGAACGCGGTGGGCACCCCGGCCAGGGCGGTCCAGCCCAGCGCGGCCGGCCCCGTCAGCCACCAGCTCGGCCCGAAGTCGGCGAGGGCGGCGGAGCCCAGCGGGCCGCTCGCCAGTCCGGTCAGCAGCGCGATCGCACCGCCGCAGCCGATCGCGGCGAGCGCGCCCGCCGAGGCGGTCTCCCGCCCTCCCCAGCGCCCGTCCGCCGCCTTGTCCCCCGAACGGGTAGCCGCGCGGCCCACGAAACAGCCCGCCACCACCCCAGCGACGAGGGGGAGGCCCAGCACCGACCACGTCAGCGGGCCGCCTTCGCCCTGCTGCGGCAGACCGGCGAACAGCGGGAAGTGCGGCAGTACGGGGTATCCGGCCGCGCCGAACGGGCCTGCCACGCTCTCCCCGCCGAGCGTGAAACCCGGCCCGAGGCCGTACGCGGCGCCCCACAGCACGGTGTTCGGGGCGAGCACGAGCGCGAGCAGCAGCACCGCGATGCGCCCCGACCACATTTGGGTGAGCTGGGAAAGCGACTGGTGGGCCGCGTCCACGTGCCACGACAGCGAACCGACGGCCAGCAGCGCGCCACCGGCGAGGAGTACCGCCGTAGCGGCGACGGCGGCCCGTAGCGCGGCGATCAGCAGGGGGCGCGGGAGGGCGGACCACACGCCCCCCGGAATGTGGTCGAGCGCCCGCGCGAGCGGCTCGGGGAGCGCCCCGAACGGCCGCTCGTGCGCCGCCCACCCGCCCGCCGCGACTGCGCCGACCGCGACGACCGGCAGGTGCAGCAGCGCGCTGAGCGGCACGACGTGCACCGGCCCGGTAGCCGCGTAGACCACGGCTGCGAGGCCGACCATCAGATACCCGAGGGTGACCCAGCCGAGCACGGAGCGGGGCGTGAGCTCGGGATCGCGCGCCGGGGGCGCGTCCTGCCCCTCGGCGGCCTCCTCGGGAGGTTCGAGGGCGTGCCGCGCTGCCCGGTAGAGCAACCACACCGGCAGGACGGCCAGCAACATCGGCGTCAGGCCGATGGGCGCGGGGACGCCGGACAGCGTATCGGCGCGTTCCAGGTCGGCCCCGTGGGCCAGCAGCCACAGGTCGGCCGCGATGTGCAGGGCGCCACCGGGGCCGCTGTCCGGGAACGGCGAGGTGATCCACATCAGCAGTACGGCCACGGCGAGCGCCCCGAGCCCGAGGCCCGCCGCGAGCACTCCGCCGAGCAACGCGGCGCCGACCGCCTGAGAGCGCCGGGCGGCGGCGTGGCCGTGCGGAGACAACGACGAGCCGCGTTCGGTCAATTGGGTCACGCGGCCATGCTGCCAACAACACGCCATTCGTACGCGTAGCGGGCGAATGGTCGCCGTGTCGCTCAATATAGACTTATGTACCTTTTCACACAGTGCAGGAGTGCGAGCTTCGCCAGCCCGGCCGCCGGCTGTGTGGAGAGGCGGGCATGATCCGGATCAGACGCATCATCAAGCCCGCCAACAGGGACGCCAACAGGGGCGCAGAGCGGGAACCGGGCACGAGAGCGGCTCGGGGGAAGCTCACCCTGAGCGGCTCGACGCAGCCCCGTCCGACGGAGACGTCGACCACGCGCTCGAAGCCGTCGCACGAACACACGACGCCCAAGAGCCTCATGTCGCGCATCCGCACCGCCCGTACGAGCGACGCGACAAGCCCGGCCGCCGAGCCGCCGAAGGCCGTGGCACGCCGCAGGCTGCGCACCCGAGCCCGAGCGGGCAAGCCGCCGCAGGCCGAATCGGGTACCCGCACGGCCACCCCGACGGGCGGGCCTCGCACCGCGAACTCGACGTCGAGCCGTGGCCTGGCGCCGGTGGCAGTGGCGGTGGTACGGGCGAAGGCTCAGCCGGTGGCAGACGCTGGGCCAGAGGCTGGGCCCAAGGCTGCGGCCAAACGGGCCGCGAAGCCCCCGGCCTCGGTGCCGCCCCGTCACCAGCACGCCGGTCCTGCCGCCTTGACGCCCGTGACCACCACCGAGGCGAAGCTGTCCCGCCCCGAAAGCGCGCACGACGCTGCGCACGACAGCCCACGGGACACCGCCGCGCAGCCCACAAACAAGGCTGCGGTGCGGGCCGCCGGCTGTGGCACCGACACGATGCAACTGCCCGCGATCACCGCGTCGTACGACGGGTCCAACGCGTCCGCCCCGTCCGACCCGCGACCGGACCCGACGCGCGCCCCGGATTCCACGTCCGCGCGCCGTACGAGGCAATCGAATTCCGCCGACCAGCCAAGCATCCGAGCATCCAGCGGAAGCGGCGGCGGCAACCCCAACGACAGCTTCGCCAGCGGCCCCGGCGGCAACAGCCGCAACAACAGCAGCTCTGCCACACCCCCGGCACGGAGTTGGACGCCCCGCCGAGCCCTCCGGCCAAGCAAGCCCAAACACCGGCCGGCCACGGCCCACGCAGCGACACCGTCCGGCCCCGCGCCCTCACCCACGCCCCCACCCGCATCGTCAGCGGCAGCGACCTCCGCCTCGGCCGCCGTCTCGGCCGCCGCCCCGGCGACCCGCGCGGCAACGCTGCCCACAGCCGCACCCCCACCCCCCAGCCTCCACCCCAACCCCAACAGCCCCGTCGAAGCGTTCGACCTGCTCTACACCCACGCGGCCCCAGCACTCACCCGTCAGGCGTACCTCCTCACCGGCCGCCCACGGCTCGCCCGGCACGCCGTCGAGCACGCCTTCCGGCTGGCCTGGGAGCAGTGGCCCGCGGTGGCCGTGGACCGGGATCCGGTGGGGTGGGTGCGGGCGGCGGCGTACGAGTACGCGCTGTCGCCTTGGCACCGGTTGCGGCCCGGCCGCCGTATCTCGGCTCCGCGTGGGAAAAGCCGCAGCACCACCCCGGCAGCCCCAGCCGACTCGGCGCTGCTCACCGCCCTGCTGAGCCTCCCGCCCGCGTATCGGCGGGCGCTGCTCCTCTACGACGGCGTCGGTCTCGGGCTGCCGGAAACGGCGGCCGAGACGGAGGCGAGCACGCCCGCCACCGCCGGACGGCTGACGTACGCCCGCGACTCGCTGGCGGCCCTGCTCCCGGAGCTGCGCGACGCGATGCCCGCCGAGCAGGGCGAGCTGCTGCGCGAGCGGCTCAACCGCCAACTCGTCACGGAGCGGGCCGCAGCGGCGGGTACGGATGCGTCGCAGCCGGAATCGGCGCTGGCGGAATCGGCGCTGGCGGAAACGCCGCTGCCGGAAACGCCGATCCCGCTCGCCCGTGAGGTGCGTAACCGGAGCGAGGCCCGGACCCGGCGCAGGACGCGGGGCGCGCTCGGGCTGTGCGGGCTGGTGGTGGCTGCGAGCGCGTTCACCGCGGCGACCGCTCCCGACCGCTACCTCCCCGAGCCGGAACGGCCCGTGAAGGCCCCGAGCATCCCGCAGGCGGAACCTCCCGCGCGGCAGGGCAAGACCCCGAAACGGAGTCCGGCGGCGTCGGCGGGACCGGCCAAGCCCTCGAAGGCAGCGACGGGTGTCCACAAGCGCCGGGCGGGCTGAATCAACCCCGCCGCCGCTCCACGAGGCCGCCGTACGCAACCCTGCCGCCGCTCCGCGAAGCCCCCCGTACGTAAAAACAGCGCGGGCCCGTACCCCACCAGCAGGGGGATACGGGCCCGCGCCCTTGAGCGTCGTTCAGCCAGGTCCGGAACCAGGACCAGGACCGAGGCATTCAGGCCAAGGCCCGGTCCAGTCCGGACCCGGGTCAGTCCGGACCCGGGTCAGGCGCCGAGACTCCGGACCCGGGCAATCAAGCTCCGAAGGTCACGCGCCGAGCGCGACCCGCGCCAGGCGGGCCGTCTCGGACGGGGTCTTGCCGACCTTCACGCCCGCGGCCTCAAGGGCCTCCTTCTTGCCCTGCGCGGTGCCGGACGAACCCGACACGATCGCGCCGGCGTGACCCATCGTCTTGCCCTCGGGGGCGGTGAAGCCCGCGACGTAGCCGATGACCGGCTTCGTCACGTTCTTCGCGATGAAGTCCGCCGCCCGCTCCTCCGCGTCGCCGCCGATCTCGCCGATCATGACGATCAGGTCGGTGTCGGGGTCGGCCTCGAAGGCGGCCAGCGCGTCGATGTGCGTGGTGCCGATGACCGGGTCGCCACCGATGCCGACGGCCGACGAGAAGCCGATGTCCCGCAGCTCGTACATCATCTGGTACGTCAGCGTGCCGGACTTCGAGACCAGGCCGATGCGGCCCGGCTTGGTGATGTCGCCCGGGATGATGCCGGCGTTCGACTGGCCCGGGGTGATGAGACCGGGGCAGTTCGGGCCGATGATCCGGGTCTTGTTGCCCTTGGTGCAGGCGTAGGCCCAGAAGGCGGCGGAGTCGTGCACCGCGATGCCCTCAGTGATCACGACGGCGAGGCCGATCTCGGCGTCGATCGCCTCGACGACGGCGCTCTTGGCGAACTTCGGCGGCACGAAGATGACGCTGACGTCGGCGCCGGTCTTCTCGATCGCCTCGGCGACCGTCCCGAAGACGGGCACCTCGGTGCCGTCGAAGTCGACGCTCGTGCCCGCCTTGCGCGGGTTGACGCCGCCGACGATGTTGGTGCCGTCGGCGAGCATGAGCTTGGTGTGCTTCATGCCCGTGGCGCCGGTCATCCCCTGGACGATGACCTTGCTGTCCTTGGTGAGGAAGATAGCCATGGTTGTGGTGTCCTCGTCCTTTACTTCGAAGCCAGCTCGGCGGCCTTGTCGGCCGCGCCGTCCATCGTGTCCACACGCTGGACCAGCGGGTGGTTGGCGTCGGTCAGGATCTTGCGACCCAGCTCCGCGTTGTTGCCGTCGAGCCGCACGACCAGCGGCTTGTCGACTACCTCGCCCTTGGTCTTGAGCAGCTCAAGAGCCTGGACGATGCCGTTGGCGACCTCGTCGCACGCGGTGATGCCACCGAAGACGTTGACGAAGACGGACTTGACGTCCGGGTCGCCGAGGATGATCTCCAGGCCGTTCGCCATGACCTCTGCGGAGGCGCCGCCACCGATGTCGAGGAAGTTGGCGGGCTTCACGTTGCCGTGCTTCTCACCGGCGTACGCGACGACGTCGAGGGTGCTCATGACGAGCCCCGCGCCGTTGCCGATGATGCCGACCTCGCCGTCGAGCTTGACGTAGTTGAGGCCCTTGGCCTTGGCCGCGGCCTCGAGCGGGTTGGCCGCCGCCTTGTCCTCAAGCGCCTCGTGGTGGGGCTGCCGGAAGTCGGCGTTCTCGTCGAGCGAGACCTTGCCGTCGAGCGCGATGATCTTGCCGTCACCGGACTTGATCAGCGGGTTCACCTCGACCAGAAGCGCGTCTTCCTCGATGAAGACGGTCCACAGCTTCTGCAGGACATCGGCGACCTGGTCGGCGATCTCGGCCGGGAACTTCGCCGCGGCGACGATCTCGGCAGCCTTCTGCGGAGTGCAACCGTCGTTCGCGTCCACCGGAATCTTGGCGAGCGCGTCGGGGTTCTCCTCCGCCACGATCTCGATCTCCACGCCGCCCTCTACGGACGCCATGGCGAGAAACGTGCGGTTGGTGCGGTCCAGCAGGAAGGAGACGTAGTACTCCTCCGCGATGTCCGCGGTCTCGGCGAGCATGACCTTATGGACCGTGTGGCCCTTGATGTCCATGCCCAGAATGGCGTCGGCCTTGGCGACCGCGTCAGCCGGGTCGGAGGCAAGCTTCACGCCGCCGGCCTTACCGCGGCCGCCGGCCTTCACCTGCGCCTTGACGACCGCGCGGCCGCCGAGACGCTCGGTTGCCTCTCGCGCCGCCTCCGGCGTTTCGATGACTTCACCGGCCAGTACCGGTACACCGTGCTTGGCGAAGAGGTCCCTCGCCTGGTACTCGAACAGGTCCACGCGCGTCCGTCCCTTTGCGTCTCAATAACCGGATTCAGAATGATCCGGTTCGTTGTCTGCGTGGGCGTGCCGCTGCGGGCAACGTGACGACGCGGTCACAAGGAAAGCGCACACGGTGACCCGGTACGCGGCATGTCCGCCTCGCAGGCTATCCCCGTAGGGGCGAGGTCCCTAAATCGCAGATCACACTGGCGCGGTGATTACAGTCACAGCCGCGGCGAACGGGCGGTCCGCACCCTCGCGAGGACCGCCCGATCCGGTGCGTCGGGGTGGTCGTCGCCCTTGGCGGGGAGGCTGCCGGGGCAGGTAGGGGGGCGGCCTGGCCGGTGAAGGACGACGGGGCCGCAGGGGTCGGCTGGGGTCGGCGGAGGGGCAGCGCGCGTCCCGCGTTACCGCTGAGTCGTCATGTCCGGAGTCGTCATGTCCGGAATGGGAAGCGGACGCTTTTCGATTGCCGCTGCCATGACATCCGGAAAGAGATCCGGAGTACACGCGAATGCGGGCGCGCCGAGCGCCGCGAGCGCCGCCGCGTGTTCACGGTCATAAGCCGGCGCGCCCTCGTCGGAGAGCGCGAGCAGCGTCACGAATTGCACGCCGGACGCCTTCATGGCCGCCACTCGCTTGAGCATCCCGTCCCGGATGCCGCCCTCGTAGAGGTCGCTGATGAGGACGACGACGGTGTCGGCGGGCCGGGTGATCTGCGACTGGCAGTAGGAGAGCGCGCGGTTGATGTCCGTACCGCCGCCCAGTTGGGTGCCGAAGAGCACGTCCACCGGGTCGTCGAGCTGGTCGGTGAGATCGACGACGGCCGTGTCGAAGACGACGAGCCGGGTGGAGATGGACCGCATCGACGCGAGGACGGCGCCGAAGACGGACGCGTAGACGACGGACGCGGCCATCGAGCCGGACTGGTCGATGCAGAGCACGACCTCCTTCTTCACCGACTGCGAGGCCCGCCCGTAGCCGATCAGCCGCTCGGGGACGATCGTTCGCTGCTCGGGCAGGTAGTTCTTGAGGTTCGCCCGGATGGTGCGGTCCCAGTCGATGTCCCGGTGCCGCGGGCGGTTGATCCGGGCCGAGCGGTCGAGCGCGCCGGTGAGCGTCGTGCGAGTACGGGACGCGAGCTGCTTCTCCAGGTCCTCGACCACTTTGCGGACGACGGCTCGCGCGGTCTCCTTGGTGGTCTCGGGCATCACCTTGTTGAGCGAGATGAGGGTGCCGACGAGGTGCACGTCCGCTTCGACGGCCTCCATCATCTCCGGTTCGAGGAGCAGCGCGGACAGCCCGAGCCGGTCGATCGCGTCGCGCTGCATCACCTGGACGACGGAGCTGGGGAAGTACGCCCGGATGTCGCCCAGCCAGCGGGCCACACGCGGCGCGGAAGCGCCCAGCCCGGCCGACCGGTTGCCATCGCCGCCCCTGGCCGCTCCATTGCCGCCGGCGCTGCTCCCGCCGTAGAGCGCGTCGAGCGTGCCGTCCATCGCGGCGTCCCTGCCGCTGAGCGCGTGACCGGTACCGTCCGCGTTCTCCCCACCGAGCACCAGCCGCCAGCGACGGAGCCGCTCGGCGGTGGGGTCGGGGGCGGGACTCGGATTGGGTTCGGGGCTCGGATTGGGTTCGGAGCTGGGGTCCCCTGGGACGCTGTGCGCTGCTGCCCGCGCCGTCGCCACGTCCGTGTCCACTTCCGCCGCACCCGCCGTACCCGCTGCGCCCGCCGTACCCACATCCACCGTCATGCTCGTATCCGCGCCCGTCTCCACGTCGTTCATCCGGTCACCCCCGCCATCTCGTGCTCCTCCAGGCCCAACAGCGCGCGCAGCGTCGGCAGTACGGCAGCCGAGCGATCCGGGTCGATGCCGCGCCCGAAGCCGGGCACGGCGAGCGACGCCGAGGCGGCGCCCGGCCGGTCGCCACCCGACACGGGTCCGCGACGGACGCGTTCGCCGACCGTGCGGCGGACGCCCGGTTCGTACGCCGAGAAGGTGCGGCGCAGCAGCGGGAGCACGTCCAGGAACGCGTCGCCTGTGACGCCCGTCAGCCAGCCGTCGACCAGCGCGAGCAACCGCTCGTCGTGCACCAGCAGCATCCCGCCGGCCCCGCCGACGAACCCCTCGATCCATTGGGCTGCCTCGGCGGGTGCGGTCCCGGGCGACAGCGCGAGCCCCATCAGCAGGGCCGCATCGCCGTCCGCCAACCGCCCGTCGTCCAGCAGGATCCGGGTCGCCCGGCCCCGCAGCAGGCCGGGAACGGCGTCCCGGATGGCCAGCACCCGCAGCATGGCGGCCCAGCGGTCCCGCAGCCCGCCGGTGGCACGGGAGTTGTTCGAAGCCTCTGGATCGGCCGGCTCTTGCCCCGCCACCGCTGACTGCCCCTCCGGCCCGGATGAAGCGTCCACCGCGGGCTTCCCGTCCGGCCCGGATGAAGCCCCCACCGCTGACTGCCCCTCCGGCTCGCCCCGTGCCGCGCCCCGTGACACGCCCGGTGGCTCACCCGACGCCGCGCCCGACGCCGCGCGGCTGGGCGTCTGCGCCAGCAGCCCGACCGCCTGATGCGCCGCGTCGAGATGCCCGCGCATCTCCGCCGCGCCGTCCGCGTCCAAGCCGACGCAGGCGGGCGGCAGGCCCACGCACACCCGCTGCGCGAGCCCCGCCGCGACCTCGGCCAGGGCGGCGGCGTCCGTGCCCCGTACGTCGCCGTAGCGCACCGACCGGACGAGCGCGGGCAGCGCCTGGGCGAGGTGGCCGACCTCGGTGTCGAGGGCGGCCCGGTCGGCCAGCACCCGCATCACCACGGGCAGCGCGTCGGAGAGTTCGGCGAGCAGGCACTGCTCGGCCAGGCCGGTCACCTCGGCGAGGGACGGGGCGGCGGCAGCCTGCGAGGCGGCCTTCGCGGTGGCCGCGGAGAGCACTGTCGTGCCCCACACCCCGGCCTCCGCCACCCGGACGGCCAGTTCGGGCTCCCAGCGCAGCTGCCAGGTCTCGCGGAAGGTGCCGGTGCTGCCGCGCGAGCGGGCTGGGGCGCCCCAGTCGATGCCGAGCAGCCGCAGCCGGTGCAGCAGCCGGCTGCGGCCGGCGTCGGTGGGCTTGCGGAGGTCGAGGTCCAACTCGCGCTCCATCGCCTCCGGTTTGAGCCGGAGTGTGCGCTGGGTGCGAGCCAGGTCCCGTTGCAGCGGTACGGCCGGAGCCGACTCGGGGACCTCGCCGAGTACATCGCCGACGACGAGCCGGTCCTCGATGAGCGAGAGCGGCACGTCCGAGCCGTCGCACATCACCGCTCGCACCGCGTCCGTGCACTCCGTGAGCCCGGCGAGCGGCCGGCCGCGCATGGCGGCCAGCGTGTCGGCGAGCCGCACGGACTCGATGACATGCGCGGAGGACACCGGCTGGTCCTCGTCCCGGAACAGTCCGGCGACCTTGGTCATCCAGCGCTCGATCGGGCGGTCCGGGGCGCTGAAGAGGTGGCCGTACCAGCCGGGCGAGCTGATCCCCGCGCCGTATCCGCTGTACCGGGAGAGCCGCCGGTGCGTCCAGGGCACCCAGGTCAGCTCGGCCTTGACCTTCGGCAGCCCTTTGAGCGACTGCCGGTCCGCGCCGACGGTGCTGCGTTCGGCCAGCGCCGGGACATGCCACGCGCCGCACACCACCGCGACGCGGTCGTCGAACTCCCGGCGCGCTTCCCGCAGCCGCAGCCGCATATGGGCTTCCCGCACGAGGTCCCGGCCATGCCCGCCGTGGCCGTACGCGGTGCGCAGCGCGCCCATGGCGTCGGCCAGCGCGGCGAAGGGGGCGAGGGCGTCGGCGGCGCCGGTCGGGCCGGCGACCGTGCTGCCGGAGCGGTGCTCGACGACGTCCTCCCACCAGCGCTCGGGGTCGTCGTAGCCCGCCGTCTCGGCGAGCACCGCGAGGGGGTCGATCCGCAAGGTGTCGGTCCGCGAACTGTCGTTCCGCGAGGGGGCGATCCGCGAGGGATCCGCCGAGGCGTCGTCCGGCGCTGCTCCCCGGTATCCGTCCGGGCGGTTGTCGGCGCCGTCCGGAGCGTCGCCCGTGGCCGGGGCTGCTCCCACCACGTCGTTGCCGCTGTCGTTGCCGCTGTCGCTGCCGCTGCCGCTGTCGCTGTCGCTGTCGCTGTCGCTGAAAGCCAGGGTGTGCGCGGCCGGCAGGTCGATGAACCGCACCGGGACGTCGTGCGCGAGCGCCCAGCGGATCGCCACCCACTCCGGCGAGAACTCGGCCAGCGGCCAGAACGCGGCGCGCGCCGGGTCGTCCAGGACGTGGGCGAGCAGCGCGACCGGTGGCCGCATGCCCTCCTCGGCGGCGAGCGCGACGAGGGCGTCCGCTTCGGGCGGCCCTTCGATCAGCACGACTCGCGGCTCGTACTGATCCAGCGCGGCCCGTACCGCCCGCGCCGACCCCGGGCCGTGGTGCCGTACGCCCAACAGGACCGGCTGCGGCGGCCCGCCGTCAGCGCTGCCACCCGCTGCCGCAGCTCCGGTCGCGGGCCCGGCCTCGATCGGCTCCCTCCCGACCGCTGCCGCGCTCATGCGCTCACCTCGCGGCAGGCGCGGTAGAAGTCCTTCCAGCCGTCGCGCTCGCGGACGACCGCCTCCAGATACTCCTGCCAGATGACCCGGTCGGCAGCCGGATCGCGGACGACGGCCCCCAGGATGCCCGCCGCGACGTCCCCAGCCCGCAGCTTGCCGTCGCCGAAGTGGGCGGCGAGGGCGAGGCCGCCGGTGACGACGGAGATCGCTTCGGCGGTGGAGAGCGTGCCCGAGGGCGACTTGAGCTTGGTGCGGCCGTCCGTGGTGATGCCGTCGCGCAGCTCGCGGAAGACCGTGACGACACGGCGGATCTCGTCGATGCCGTCCGGACCGACCGGGAGATCGAGCGCGCGGCCGAGCTGGTCGACGCGCCGGGAGACGATCTCGACCTCGGCCTCGGCCGTGGCCGGGAGCGGCAGGACGACCGTGTTGAACCGGCGGCGCAGGGCGCTGGACAGCTCGTTGACCCCGCGGTCGCGGTTGTTGGCGGTGGCGATGAGGTTGAAGCCGCGGACCGCCTGGACCTCCTGGCCCAACTCCGGTATGGGCAGGGTCTTCTCGGACAGGATCGTGATGAGTGAATCCTGCACATCGGCGGGGATTCGGGTCAGCTCCTCGACCCGCGCGGTCATGCCGTCGGCCATCGCCCGCATGACGGGGCTCGGCACGAGGGCCTTCCGGCTGGGGCCGTTGGCGAGCAGCTCGGCGTAGTTCCAGCCGTACCGGATGGCCTCTTCCGGGGTGCCCGCGGTGCCCTGCACAAGCAGCGTCGAGTCGCCGCTGACAGCTGCCGCCAGGTGTTCGGACACCCACGTCTTGGCGGTTCCGGGCACGCCGAGCAGCAGCAGCGCGCGATCGGTGGCGAGGGTGGTCACGGCCACCTCGACCAGGCGGCGCGGGCCTACGTACTTGGGTGTGATCACCGTGCCGTCGGGCAGCGCGCCGCCGAGCAGATAGGTGGAGACCGCCCAGGGCGACAGTCGCCAACGCTCGGGGCGCGGCCGGTCGTCGGCCGCCGCGAGTGCCTTGAGTTCATCGGCGAAGGCGTGCTCCGCATGCGCCCGCAGCGCCTCGCCGCCACCGGCCCTTCCCTCGGCCCCGATCCCCTCGGGGCCGGCACCGCTCTCGGCCTTCATGACGGTCGTGGGTACGGCCATGGGATCCCCCTCCTCGGTGACGTCCAGCAGCGAAATCAACACTGCACCACGGCACTGACAACGGCTCTGAGAGCGGCGCCGGCGAAGAGGGTTGTCAGTCAGTGGCAGAGCCACGACCACCGGAACCCGCTACGAGTATCAATGTCAGTGGCCGGTCGTAACGTCGGGGACATGACTCAGCAGGGGGAGCGCTGGACGGCGGATCAGGTGTTGGCACTGTCTCCTGACGCCGCCTCACGCAAAGCGGGGAGCAGGCTCGCCGCGCCGGGACCGTGGTCCGGCGCGGGGACGGGCGACGGGGCCGTGTGGGGCCTGTGCGCGGGCAGCGGCAGCAAGCCGTACCAGACCGTCATCGATACGACCGGGCCCGGATACAAGTGCAGTTGTCCCAGCCGGAAATTCCCGTGCAAGCACGCTCTCGCGCTGCTGCTGCTCTGGGCGGGCGAGGGAGAGAGCGGTGGCGAGCAGGCGGTGCGGGCCGGGGAGCCCCCGGAATGGGCCGCCGGCTGGATCGACCAGCGCAGGGAGCGCGCCGACCGGAAGGAGGCCGCGCCCGCCGCCGGAAGCGACAGCGGCGGCGCCGGTCCCGAGGCGGCGCGGCGGCGGTCGGAGCAGCGGGCGCAACGGATAGCGGCGGGCGCAACGGAGTTGGAGCAACGCCTCGCGGACCTGGTGCGCGGCGGCCTGGCCTCCGCCGATCAGGCCGGGTACGCCCTGTGGGACGAGGCGGCGGCCCGCATGGTCGACGCCAAGGCACCAGGGCTGGCCTCGCGGCTGCGCGAGTTGGGGTCCGTACCCAGCTCGGGAGCGGGCTGGCCGGCCCGACTGCTGGAGGAGTGCGCGCTGATCCACCTCCTCGACCAAGGATTCCTCGGCCTCGACCGGCTGCCGGAGCCGCTCGCAGCCACCGTCCGCTCACGGGTCGGCATCACGATGGAGGCAGCCGAGCTGCTGGCCGCGCCGGACCGTACGGTCCGGGACGACTGGCTCGTCCTCGCCCAACAGGACACCCAGGACGGAAAGCTCACCACCCGGCGGATCTGGCTGCGCGGCCGGGAGTCGGGCCGGATCGCGCTCCTCCTTTCCTTCGGCGCGGCGGGCCGAGCTCCCGAACTGGCGCTCCCCACCGGCCTGTCGCTGGACGCCGACCTCGCCTACTACCCCGGCGCCCGCCCCCTGCGCGCCGCCCTGGGCCAACGCCACACCGCACCGGCACCCGGCACCCAACCGCCGGGCGTCACCCTCGACGCCGCCCTGGCCTCCTACGGAGAGGCGCTGCGCGACGACCCCTGGCTGGACGCCTGGCCCGTGGTGCTGTCGGACGTCATCCCGATACCCGGCCCCGACGGCTGGCAACTCGCGTCGGAAATAGCCGACGCGGCGCTGCCGGTCGATCCGCGCAGCCTGGGCCGCGCGGGCGGCCTCTGGCAGTTGGCCGCGGTCTCGGGCGGCGCGCCGATCACCGTCTTCGGCGAATGCGGGCATCGCGGCTTCATGCCGCTGACCACGTGGGCGCCGGAGCCGGTACGGCTGTGAACGGGCGGGGCGCGGCGTGATCGCGGCCGGTTCGGCGGGCAGGCGGTTCCGTCCGCAACCGGTCCCGGCCACAGGCCAGCGCCGGCCACCGGCGGCCCTGTTCACAGGGCCGGCCCTGGTCGAAGCCCCATCCGGGCCCCTCCCGGTCCGGTGCCCGTCCGACCCCGACCCCGGCCCAGGCCCCGTCCCTCGGACGAGCCTGCGGCCGACAACCGGGCCAAAGCCGTCCGCCGTCGGCACCCCACCGAAGCCCGGCGCAGACGCCATCCCAGCTCCCTCCCTTCAACCCGCGCCCGCGCCCGCGCCCCGCATGGGCTCGCCAGACGCCGATCCGCGCCCATGCCCCGCCCCGACCGCCCGACGCCCGACCCGGACCCCGCTCAGCACCCGCACCCGCACCCGCCCGGAGGGAAGCCATGACCAGCCCCAGCCCCGCCGACGCCAGCTCCGATGCCACCTCCGACACGGACACCGCCGGTGTCACCCCTCCCATCCCCCCTGCCGTCAGCTGGGACGACCTCGTCACCGCGGCCCTGCTGGGCACCGACCGCCGTGCCCCGGACCTCCCGGCTACCCGCGGCCGGGACTCCGCCACCGCGCTGTTGGACGCCGCCGCCGTCAGCACCGTCCAGCGCAGGGCGGGGCTGCGCCCCGCGCCGGCCCGGCCGCTTCCCGTCCCGGCTCCCGTCGAGGCGCGGCCGGCGCTGCCGGTGGCAGCGCGCCGTCGGCTCACGCTGCTGCTCGCCGACCGGTCGGCCGCGGGCGGCGGCGCGGGCGGGCGGCGGGGTTCCGCGCCCGATCTCACCGAGCTGCTCCCCCAGTGGCTGGCCGCCGCCAACCAGCACGGTTACCGCTCGCCCGCGTCCCTGTTGCCCGCGCTGCTGGACGCCGCCAGGGCCCGTACGGACCTGCGTCCGGCCGCGCTCACGCTGGCGGGTCCGCGCGGGCTGTGGCTCGCGCGGCTCAACCCGGACTGGAAGTTCGCGCTCCGGGGGGCACCCGGCGACCCGGACCCGGCCGGCGCGGCCGCCTCCCCCGACCCGGCCGCCGCGCGCCGACTGTGGGAGGAAGGGCTGTTTTCCGAGCGGGTCTCGCTGCTCGGCGCCATCCGGCGGCGCGATCCCGCGGCGGCCGTGGCTCTGCTCGAATCCAGCTGGGGCACCGAGCGGGCCGAGGACCGGCTGATGTTCCTCGGCTCGCTGCGCGAGGGCCTTTCCGGCGCCGACGAGCCCTTCCTCGAACAGGCCCTCTCCGATCGCAGCCGCAATGTACGGGCCACCGCCGCCGAACTGCTATCGGCGCTCCCCGGCTCCGCGCTCGCCGCCCGGATGGCCGACCGGGCCCGCTCCTGCGTCGGGCTGGACCGGACGAGCCGCGCGCCGCTGCTCACCGTCGAGGCGCCGCACGAGTGCGACGCGGCGATGCAGCGGGACGGCGTCGTCCCCAAGCCGCCGAGCGGGCGGGGCGAACGTGCCTGGTGGCTGGCGCAGTTGCTGGAGGCGGCCCCGCTCTCCACCTGGACGGAACGGCTGGGCTGCCGCAGCCCGGCCGAGATCGTGGCGCTGCCGGTCGCGGACGACTGGCGGGCGGAGCTTCACGACGCCTGGTGCCGGGCCGCGGTGCGCCAGCGGGACGCTCCGTGGGCGCGGGCGCTGCTCGGAGCGCCGTCGCCCGCGCTCGGGGTCACCGATCCGGGTGTCATCGATCCGGCGAGCTTCCCGCCCAACGGGCCGACACGCCCGACTGGTCCGGTCACTCCGACGGGGCCAGTCGCTCCGACGAGTGCGGTCACTCCGACGGGTGCGGTCTCCCCGACAGGTCCAGTCACTCCGTCCGGCCCAGTCACTCAGCCCGGCCCGGCCGCCGCAGTGGGCCCAGCCGCCGCGGCGGGCGGCTTGTCCGGGGCCGCGACGTCGCGGGACCCGGCGAGGCTGCTGGCCGCGCTGCCCGCCGAGGAGCGCGCCGCGTGGGTGGCCGCGTTCATCGCGGCGCACGGTTTGTCGGAGGCGTTCCGGATTCTCGGCGTGTGCGCGGTGCCATGGTCGGAAGCGCTCGGCAGCGCCGTGGTGGACGCGCTGGACATCGCCCGGGACGCGGGCAGCTACCCCTGGAGTTTCAGCGGTGTGATGGGGCTCGCCGAACGCTGCCTGGACCCGGCGCAGGCCGACCGGCTCGAAGTGCTGACCGCGATACCGGACGAGACCGAGAACGGTTCGCCCGGCGCGGGCGGCTACTGGTCGGAGGCCTTCCAACGGCTGGTCGGCACGCTGCAGTTGCGCGCCACGATGCGAGCGGAGCTCGCGGAACAGCAGCTGTAGCCCCGCCCCTCGCAACCCGACCGCCCCTCGCGCCGACCGCACCCCACGTCAACCCCACCCCGACCGCTCACGCCTCCGCGGCCTGCCGCACGTTCGCCCGTACCCACTCCACGATCGACGTCGTCGTCGCGCCCGGCGTGAAGATCGCGGCCACGCCGAGTTCCTTGAGCGGCGCGATGTCCGCCTCCGGGATGATGCCGCCGCCGAAGACCTTGATGTCCTCCGCGTCGCGCTCCCGGAGCAGATCCAGCACCTTCACGAAGAGCGTGTTGTGCGCGCCCGACAGTACGGACATGCCGATCGCGTCGGCGTCCTCCTGGATCGCCGTGTCGACGATCTGTTCGGGGGTCTGGTGCAGGCCGGTGTAGATGACCTCCATACCGGCGTCGCGCAGCGCCCGCGCGATGACCTTGGCCCCGCGATCGTGGCCGTCGAGACCCGGTTTGGCCACCACCACGCGAATCGGACCGGTCACACCCATGACTGCCTCCATGCCATCCGCGTCATCCGCGGCTGCTGCGCCGCAGAGCCGCACAAAGTGACTACTCAGTGACTACTACCGGCCACCACGGCCGCACGTGAACGAACGTTATCGCCAGCATCCCGCACCCGGCAGTTTCGCGGTGCTGAGCGAGGGGGAAATCACACGTGGGACAACACGTTCGCCAAGCGCCACCGCCCGCACCGACTCCGCCGCCGCAAGGCGGCCGGAGGCGTTTGTGGGCCGGGTGCGAGGGGAGCCGCAGTGAGGTCGCCGCACCGCCGCGCCGACAGCCGCGCGGCACGGCGGTGCGGCCGTAAAGGGCACCAGGGACGTCAGGGCGTCCATGCACAGGTGTTCACGGAGCACGAGCACGGAGGCCCGTGCAGAACCCGTGGACAGTTGCGGGGCCTGCGAATGCCCGAGGTGAGCCACGGGCTTCCGCCCCCGCAGCCGCGCATGCTCGCGCACGTGCCCCACCCGTACCGCCCACGACCTCCTCCTCGGCTACCCATGAGGGCACACAGGGACAGAACCGTCCCTCCGTGTGCATCCGGGAGGCCGGCCATGAAGGCTCTGCCCTTTCTCTCTTGCCTTGCCCGTCCGACCATCGCGTCCATCGCGCTGATCAGGGCCACCGCGCTGGAGCTGGTGATCCTCGCCGGGCACCTGCTCCTCTACCCGACCGGCATCCCGCAGGAACGCCGCGACCCGGATCCGCCGCCCGACTCGCCGCGGCTGCCGACCGAAGGCCGCGCCCATCCGCCCGTGCTGCTGCTGCACGGCTTCATCGACAACCGATCCGTCTTCGTCCTGCTGGGCCGCTCGCTGCGGCAGCACGGCTGGCGGCATGTCGGGGCGCTCAACTACTCGCCGCTGACCTGCGACATCCGCACCGCGGCCCAGCTGTTGGGACAGCACATCGAGGAGATCTGCGAGCGGACCGGGCACCGGCGGCTGGATGTGGTCGGGCACAGCCTGGGCGGGCTGATCGCCCGGTACTACGTACAGCGGCTCGGCGGCGACGCCAGGGTGCGCACCCTGGTCACGCTCGGCACCCCGCACTCCGGCACCCGGGTGGCGCCGCTGCTGTCCGGCCATCCGCTGGTGCGGCAGATGCGCCCGGATTCCGAGGTAATCGCGGAGTTGACGCAGCCCGCACCGAATTGTCGTACCTATTTCGTCAGCTTCTGGAGCGACTTGGATCAGCTAATGGTGCCGGTGGAAACGGCGCGGCTCGACCATCCGGATTTGAACACGCGCAACGAGCTGGTGAGCGGTGTCGGGCACCTCGCCCTGCCGGTGAGCGGCGCGGTCGCCGCGCGGATACGGCGGATACTTGCGGACGAGGGCGCGCAGGCGGCGGCCTCCGACCCGGCATCGGTGGCCTGACCTCGGTGAATTAGCGTCGAACTGGGCTCGAACGAACGGCCAAGAAGTGTCCTCCTGTCCGCCGAAAGGCGGCCAAATGTCCGCGCCTTGACCGCCCGAAACCTGCCGAAGATTGTCGCCGCCGCTTACCGCCGGGTACAGTCGCCGCTAATTCTTCTGCTGCCGAGGCGAAAGAGACGTTGGTGGTGAACGACCGTCACCCGTCGGGGAACTCCATCCCGACCGTCCCCGCACCTGACGCCTCTTACGGTCACTATGTGCCGTACGAGCAGCAGGGCGCACAACACGAATACGCAGGGCACGACGGCTACGCGACCGGCTCCTTCGAGAACCCTCCCGCCTCCTACGGCGACGGGGACCCGCTCTTCGGCGCCATGCCCGGCCAGCAGGCCGCGGGCTACGACACCGGGCAGTACCCGACCTCCCAGTGGGGCGACACCGGCACGCAGTCCACCGTCGGCTACGACGCCTACGGCGCGCACCAGGCGACGTACGACACTGGTAGCTACGACAGCACGCAGTGGAACCCCGCCGGATACCAAGGCCAGGAGCAGGGGCAACCGCAGGACCTGGGCCAGGGCCAGGGCACGCCCGGCATCCCGGCCCAGGCCGGATACCCCTACGCCGCGGACGGCACCGGCCAGTGGGACACGAGCGGTCAGTGGGACACCAGCGCCTGGCCCACCGCGGACCCGGCCGACCAGACCGGCCGGACCGGTCAGTACGACACCACGCGGTGGACCTCGGGCAACGAGACTGCTGACACTGGCAGCCACGACACCGGCAGCTACCCGACCGCCGCTTTCTCCACCGCCGCTTATTCCACCGGTGCTTACGAGACCGGCAGTTACGACACCGGCAGTTACGACACCGGGGCCTACGCCACGACAAGCTGGGGCTCCGGCTCGTACCAGGCGTTCCAGGCCCCCGAGGCGGATCCCGAAGCTGCGGCCCAGCAGGACCCGTCGTACGGGAGCGCTTACGACACGGGTTACGACGCAGCCGAGACGCGTTACGACCCGGCCGACGCGGGCTACGACCCGGCGTACGGGTTCGACAGCGACCCCGCCCCGGACCTCGACCCCAGCCCGGACCTCGACCCCGAGCCGCTCGTCGCCGCTCACTCCGCAGCCGCCGGCTACCCGGCCGACGCCCTCCCGCCCCGGCACGAGGGTGGTCGCAATCGCAGCCGTCGCCGCAGCCCCAAGGCCAAACGTTCCGCGCTGCTGACCGTGGCCGTCCCCTCCGTCGCCGTCATGGGGGTGGCCGCAGCGGCCGCCGCCTCGGTCGGCGGCCTGGCGGGCAGCGACCCGGACGAGGCGAAGCCGACCACGCAGGCCGCCGCCCCGGACGCCACCGAGGTCAAGCCGGCCACCGTCAACAACAAGCTCGACACCCAGATCGCCGGACTCGCCGCCGACGCCGATGACTTCGCGGGCCGCGCCAGCCGCACCCAGGAGCGCATCGACCTCAAGGAACGGCGGGTCGCGGAGAAGAAGCGCAAGGACGCGGAGGCCGTGCGCAAGGAAGCGGCCCGTCCGAAGTTCGCGATCCCGGTCAAGCAGCATGGGCTGAGCGCCCAGTTCGGCCAGGCGGGCGTCAACTGGATGTCGGTGCACAGCGGCATCGACTTCCCGGTCAGCTACGGAACGCCGGTGATGGCGGCGACCGACGGAACCGTCCACACCCAGTGGAACAGCGCCTACGGCAACATGGCCATGGTGACGTCCCCGGACGGCACCGAGACCTGGTACTGCCACCTCAGCAGCACCAAGCTCCGGTCCGGTTCGGTCAAGGCGGGCGACGTCATCGCGTACTCCGGCAACTCCGGCAACTCGACCGGCCCGCACCTGCACTTCGAGGTACGCCCCGGCGGCGGCGCCGCGATCGACCCGCTGCCCTGGCTACGCGGCCACGGCCTCGACCCGACGTAGCGACCCGACGTCAGCGATCCGACTTAGCGACAAGGTTCCCGGCCGACCCCGACACGGGCCGACCGGGAACCCGCCCCGAGCGGGCGCCCGGCAGCCGGCTCCACCGGCCACATCCCGGCACCGGCCGCATCCCGCCTAAAGCTCTAAGCTCTAGAGCTTCTCCACCGGCGCATACCGCAGCAACAGCCGCTTCGGCTTCTCATCCCCGAAGTCGATCGTCGCCTCGGCGTTGTCGCCGCTGCCCTTCACCTCGACCACCGTGCCGAGCCCGAAGCTGTCGTGGGTGACCCGGTCGCCGACGCCGACGACGACCACCGGCCGGTCCCTGGCCCGGCGCGTCGCGAAGCCGCTCGGGCCCGCCTTGCCGCCGCGCGCGGACCCGAAGGTCGACGACAGGGACGAGGCGGCCGAACTCATCGCGCTCATCGACGCGGACGGGGTCGCCGCGCCGGTCCGCTTCCACTCCACGTACTCGTCCGGGATCTCCTCCAGGAACCGCGAGGCCGGGTTGTAGGCGGGCTGTCCCCAGGCGCTGCGCAGCGTGGAGCGGGTCAGATAGAGCCGCTCGCGCGCACGGGTGATGCCCACGTACGCGAGGCGCCGCTCCTCCTCCAGCTCCTTGGTCTGGCCGAGCGCGCGCATGTGCGGGAAGACGCCGTCCTCCAGACCGGTCAGGAAGACGACCGGGAATTCGAGGCCCTTGGCGGTGTGCAGTGTCATCAGGGTGACCACGCCCGAGCCGTCGGTCTCCTCGTCCGGGATCTGGTCGGAGTCGGCGACGAGCGCGACCTTCTCCAGGAACTCCGGGAGCGTGCCGGTGCTCTCGCCGTCCTGCGCCCGCTCCTGTTCGAATTCAAGGGCCACCGAGGCGAGTTCCTGGAGGTTCTCGACCCGGGTCTCGTCCTGCGGGTCGGTGGATGCCTGGAGTTCGGCGAGGTAGCCCGTGCGCTCCATGACCGCTTCGAGGATCGTCGCCGGGCCCGCGCCCGATTCCACAATCGTCCGCAGCTCTTCCATCAGCACGTTGAACCGCTTCACAGCGTTCGTCGACCGGGCCGCCATGCCGTACGCCTCGTCGACCCGGCGCAGCGCCTGCGGGAAGGTGATCTTCTCCCGCAGCGACAGCGCGTCGATCATCGCTTCGGCGCGGTCGCCGATGCCGCGCTTGGGCACGTTCAGGATGCGCCGCAGCGGGACGGTGTCCTCGGGGTTGGACAGCACCCGGAGGTACGCCAGGACGTCCCTGACCTCCTTGCGCTCGTAGAACCGCACGCCGCCGACGACCTTGTACGGCAGGCCGACCCGGATGAAGATCTCTTCGAAGACGCGGGACTGGGCGTTCGTCCGGTAGAAGATCGCGACATCGCCGGCCTTGGCGTCGCCGGCGTCCGTCAGCCGGTCGATCTCGTCGGCGACGAACTGCGCCTCGTCGTGCTCGGTGTCCGCGACGTAGCCGGTGATCGTGGCGCCGGCGCCCGCGTCGGTCCAGAGGTTCTTGGGGCGGCGGTTCTCGTTGCGCTCGATGACCGCGTTGGCGGCGCTGAGGATCGTCTGGGTGGAGCGGTAGTTCTGCTCCAGCAGGATCGTGGTGGCGCTGGGGTAGTCCTCTTCGAACTGGAGGATGTTACGGATCGTCGCGCCCCGGAAGGCGTAGATCGACTGGTCCGCGTCGCCCACGACGCACAGCTCGGCGGCGGACTCGGGCGGCCCGACCAGCTCGCGCACCAGGGTGTACTGGGCGTGGTTGGTGTCCTGGTACTCGTCGACCATGACGTGCCGGAAGCGCAGCCGGTAGTGCTCGGCGACCTCGGGGAACGCCTGGAGCAGATGCACGGTCGTCATGATGATGTCGTCGAAGTCGAGGGCGTTGGCCGCGCGCAGCCTCGACTGGTAGAGCACGTAAGCCTCGGCGACGGTCTTCTCAAAGCCGTCCGCGGCTTGGCTCGCGAAAGCGTCTTCGTCTATCAGCTCATTCTTGAGGTTCGAGACCTTGGCGCTGAACGACTTGGGCGGGAACCGCTTCGGGTCGAGGTCGAGGTCCCGGCAGACGAGCGCCATCAGCCGCTTGGAGTCGGCCGCGTCGTAGATCGAGAAGCTGGAGGTGAAGCCGAGCTTCTTGCTCTCCCGGCGCAGAATCCGCACGCACGCGCTGTGGAAGGTGGACACCCACATCGAGGAGGCGCGCGGGCCGATCAGCTCGGCCACCCGCTCCCGCATCTCACCGGCGGCCTTGTTGGTGAAGGTGATGGCCAGGATCTGCCCGGAGTGCACCCCGCGCGCGGACAGCAGGTGCGCGATGCGGTGCGTGAGCACCCGGGTCTTGCCGGACCCGGCGCCCGCGACGATCAGCAGCGGCGAGCCGCTGTGCACGACGGCGGCCCGCTGTTCGACGTTGAGCCCCTCCAGCAGCGCGGCCGGGTCGATCGGGGGCCGCGGCGCACCGTCCCGGTAGTGGGAATCCCGGTCCACGGGCGCGTTGAACGTGCCTCCGAAGAGGTCGTCCGGCACCGTCTCGGGACCGGAGTCCTCGGGGGGTGGCGGGGGCTCCTCGCCCTTGGGTTCGAGGTCCGTCAGGAAGCTGTCGTCAAAGAGGCTGCTCATCGCCTCCCGAGTCTAGGCGGCCCCACCGACAACCCACACCGGTATGAGGAACTGGGGGGAGGAACTGAGGGGAGGAACCGGTACGCCGGAAGGCTCCCCACGTGGGGCGGGTCACACGCCGGGGCACTGGGGGCGCCTCCCAGTCGAAGCTTGGGGGAAAGTATCGGGCATATCGAACATCAGCCTTCACAGCAGCACCACAACTTGGCTACCGTGCTCGGTCAGGCGGCCCGTGTCCTCCCGCCGGCGACCGCGCCGGCACGCGCTGCCACCGCTGAATCCGGCCGCGAGGCCGGAACCGGGGACCCACGAGTACCACTGGGGTGAATCGGTCCGTGCACGTCAGCGCTCCGCGCGGGCGTACGTACGGACTGTAGGGCGACCTTCCGAAGCCCGAATCCGACAGCTAACCCGGTAAGCGGCCACGGAAGGGAGTCGCCAGCCTTGGCGTCGCACCGCAAGCCGCGAAACCGCATGATCACCTCACCCGCAAGCCGCCGCACCGCGGTAGGCCTCACGACGGCTGCCTTCGCCTCCGTCACCCTGCTCTCCCAGAGCGCCACCGCCGCGCCTTCCGAGCCGAAGCGGCAGTCGGTCGAAGAGGTGCGGAAGAAGGTCGACTCGCTCTACCGCGAGGCGGGGTCCGCGACCCAGCAGTACAACTCGGCCAAGGAGCACGCCGACAAGCAGCGCGGCAAGGTCGACGGTCTGCTCGACGACGTCGCCGAGCGCACCGAGCAGCTCAACGAGTCGCGTCGCGCACTGGGCACGTACGCCGCCGCGCAGTACCGCAGCGGCGGCATGACGCCGACCGCGACGCTGATGCTCGCCGACGACCCGCAGGACTTCTTCGACCAGACGCACCTCATGGACCGCATGACGGGCCGTCAGCAGAAGGCCGTCACCACGTACCAGGAGCAGCAGGCCGCGGCTTCGAAGAAGCGGGCGCAGGCGACCAGGAACCTCGCGTCGCTGACCGAGTCGCAGAAGGAGCTCAAGAGCAGCAAGCAGACCGTGCAGAACAAGCTCGGCGAGGCGCGCGAGCTGCTCTCGAAGCTGACGGCCGCCGAGAAGGCCAAGCTCGCGGCGATCGAGCGCGAGAAGGAGGCCGCGGCGCAGCGCAAGGCCGACGCGCTGGCCAGGCAGCAGGCCGAGAAGGAGCGCAAGGACGAGCAGGCCCGCAAGGCGCGCGAACAGGGCAAGGGCGGGGACGGCGGCTCGGAGTCCGGTTCCGGCGGCTCCACGGGCGGCGACACCGGGGACCCCGGCAAGTACGCCACCAAGGCGGAGAAGGCCATCGCCTTCGCGCGGCAGCAGATGGGCAAGCCGTACGTGTGGGGCGCGGCCGGCCCGAACTCGTACGACTGCTCGGGCCTGACCCAGGGCGCCTGGAAAGCCGCCGGGGTCTCGCTGCCGCGCACCACCTGGGACCAGGTGAAGGTCGGCACCCGCGTCGCCACGGGTGATCTCAAGCCGGGTGACCTCGTCTTCTTCTACGACGACATCAGCCATGTCGGCCTCTACATAGGCGGCGGCAAGATGATCCACGCGCCGAAGCCCGGCGCGAGCGTGCGGATCGAATCGATCTACTACATGCCGATCTACGGGAGCGTGCGGCCCGCATGATCGCGTGATCGCCGGCGGCGCACAGCCGTCGGTGATGCGCAGCCGCCGGCGATGCGTACGGCTCGATGAACGCTCCTGCCGCCCAGGGCACCGCGCCCTGGGCGGCAGCCGTACGCCCCCTGCCCGGCCCAGCCCGGCCCACGTCCCCGCCGGCCGTAACAGAGCGCAGCGCCCCCGGCGGCGCAACCCGTGCTTCGGTCAGGGCAGCGCGGTGAATCTCCGGCCAACGGCGAGTCGGGCGATCTCTTTCGATCGTCCGGACGCCGAAAGCTGTCAATCCATCTCATCGCGACACTCTTCCGTGACCTCCGGGTTTAGCGTCCTCAGCCAGCGGTCGATTCCCCACCGCCGCCCCCGTACCGGGGTGGCCGTCGGCCGCTGGCCGAGAGATCCGACGGCGGCCCTCCCCCTGTTCACGGGGCCGCCGTCGGACGTCTGGAAGGAGCTGACGGCCGTAGTGGCGTCGCACAGGAAGCCGAAGCAACGTTCGTTCAGTGGCCACACCGTTCGTACGGCCCGCACCGCCGCGACCCTCGCCATCGCGGGAGCCGCCACCGCCACCGCCTTCAGCGGCACCGGCCAGGCGGAACCCCGGCTCAGCACCGCTCAGGTCAAGAGCAAGGTGGACCGGCTGTACCGGGAGGCCGAGGAGGCCACCGAGAGGTACAACGGTGTCAAGGAGCGGGCGGACGAGGCGCGGGACTCCGTCGACGCGCTGCGCGACGAGGCGGCGCGCAGAACCGGGCGGCTCAACGCCGCGCGCAACGCCCTCGGTTCGTACGCGTCCGGCCAGTACCGCTCCGGCGGGGTGAGCCCGGCGATGCGGCTCGCGCTCTCCTCCTCCCCCGAGCGGTACCTCGAACGCGCCGCCATCACCGAGCGGGCCGGCCGCGGCCAGGCCGCCACCGTGGCCTCCGTCTCCCAGCGGCTGCGGGACGTGCGGCAGGTGCGCGAGCGGGCCGACGGCAAGCTCGCCGAGCTGAAGCGTTCGCAGGCCACGCTGCGCACCCACAAGCGCACCATCGAGCGGAAGCTGGACACCGCCGAGAAACTGCTGGCCAAGCTCACCGAGGCGCAGCGTGCGAGCCTCGCGGCCCGGGACGGCGACGCCGGACCCGGGGGCGCCCGCGCGGGCCGCAGTGCGCTGCGCGGCCCTGTGGCGGCCCCCACCAGCGGTCGCGCCGCCCTCGCCGTGTCCTTCGCCCGGTCCGCGCTGGGCAAGCCGTACGTCTGGGGCGCCACCGGCCCCGACGCCTTCGACTGCTCCGGGCTGACCCAGGCCGCCTGGCGGGCCGCCGGGGTCTCGCTGCCGCGCACCACCTACACCCAGATCAACGCGGGCTCCTCGGTGCCGAAGTCCCAGCTCGCGCCCGGCGATCTGGTCTTCTTCTACTCGGGCGTCAGCCACGTCGGCCTTTACGTCGGCAACGGGCAGATGATCCACGCCCCGCGCCCGGGGTCCCCGGTCCGTATCGCCCCGATCGACCAGATGCCCTTCGCGGGCGCATCCCGGCCGGCGTGAGCCGGTGGCCTCACGGCTCCGTCGACCGGAGCGCTGCGTGGAACCGGAGCGCTGCGTGGAAGTCTCCCGGAATCCGGAAGAGCCGGGAGAGAAAGCCCCCCGGAAAAGGGGGAACCCCCGGCCGCCGCCACCTCGGAAAGGGCTACAACCAGGGGTTCCGCTACAGGAACGATCAGTTGCCGTTGCCCGCACCGTTCTGGGAAAGGATCGGGAAGTCGTCGAGGAGGTGCGACAGCGCGGCGTCGCCCTGCTGCTGGGTCGAGTTCTCGACGCACTGCTGGGCCTGCGTCTGGGAGAGGATCGGGACGTCCTGGAGCCCGACGTTCACCAGACCGAGGACGTTCTGCACGCCGAGCTTCGGCAGAGCCACACAGGGCTTGTTCAGCGAGCCCTGGATCAGGCTCATCTGCGGGCTCATGTAGCCCTTCGTGGTCTGGTTGCCGTAGTTCTGCTCGGCGCCGTTGCCATTCTTGGAGACGGGCCCGTTGTCGTTGCCGATCGCCATGGCCGGGGCGGCGGACACGCCGACCGCGGAGGCAACCACTGCGGCCGAAGCGAGAATCTTCTTGATCACGAGTATTCCTTCTGGAGCCTGGAGTGCCTCATTGCCGAAGCGATCTGGACAACCAACCCCAGCAGGCAGAAGTTCTGTTGATTCACCCGGTCGGCGCAATCACCCAGCGTGCTCGGAGCGGTCGGCCAGGGTACTCAGACCAGTCGGCGCGCCGTCGCCCAGCGGGTCAGTTCGTGCCTGTTCGACAGCTGCAACTTGCGCAGAACCGCCGAAACATGGGACTCCACGGTCTTCACCGAGATGAAAAGCTGCTTCGCGATCTCCTTGTAGGCGTACCCGCGTGCGATGAGCCGCAGCACCTCGCGTTCACGCTGCGTGAGCCGGTCCATGTCCTCGTCGACGGGCGGGGCGTCGGTCGACGCGAAAGCGTCGAGGACGAAGCCTGCCAGCCGCGGTGAGAAGACCGCGTCGTTGTCCGCGACGCGGAACACCGCCTTGACGAGGTCCGCGCCCGTGATGGTCTTGGTGACGTAGCCGCGCGCACCGCCGCGGATGACCCCGATGACGTCCTCGGCCGCGTCGGAGACGGAGAGCGCGAGGAAGCGCACCGGCGCCCCCGCGTCCGCCATCATCGCGGCGCTGCGGCGCAGCACCTCGACGCCGCCGCCGCCCGGCAGATGGACGTCGAGCAGCACGACCTCGGGGCGGGTGGCGGTGATGACGGTGACCGCCTGGTCGACGTCGGCCGCCTCGCCGACCACCTCGACGCCGGTACGGTCCGTGTCACCGATCTCGGCCTGGACGCCGGTGCGGAACATCCGGTGGTCGTCGACCAGGACGACCCGGACCCGGCGGGCTTCGCTGCCTGCTCCCCCGGCCGCCGCGCTGCCCGCAACGTTCCCGGTCATGTCACGCCCCTCGCTGCCCGCGCCCCTGGCCGCCGCACTGCCCGCAACATTCCCGGTCATGTCGCGCTTCCCGGTCCCGCTCGCTCCCCCGGCCGCCCCGCTGCCCGTACCGCCGCTGCCCGTACCGCCGGAGCCCGGCGCACCAACGTTCCCCGTCATGTCGCGCATGTCGCGGCCCTCTCCATCTCTAGTTCCACTTCCGTGCCCCCGCCCGGAACACCGCGCAGGCGCGCGGTCCCGCCGTGGCGTTGCATTCTGCCGATGATCGACTCGCGTACGCCCATCCGGTCGTCCGGCACCGCGTCCAGGTCGAAGCCCGGCCCCCGGTCCCGTACGGAGACGAACACCGTGCGCCCCTCGACCTCCGCGAAGACCTGCACCGCCCCGCCCTCGCCACCGTACTTGGCGGCGTTGACCATCGCTTCCCGCGCGGCCTGCATCTGTGCGGTCAGGTTCTCGTCGAGCCGGCAGTCGCCGACGCACACCACCTCGACCGGCACCCCGTGATAGTCCTCCACCTCGGCGGCGGCCCGCTTGACCGCCTCGGCGACGGTGTCGGGTTCCTGGGACTCGTCCTTGCCCCGGCCCTCCGGCTTGTGCAGCCAGGCCCGCAACTCCCGTTCCTGCGCCCGCGCCAGCCGCGCGACCTCGCGCGGGTCCTCGGCGTTGCGCTGGATCAGCGTCAGCGTGTGCAGCACCGAGTCGTGGACGTGCGCGGCGACCTCGGCCCGCTCCTGGGCCCTGATGCGCATCAGCCGCTCCTTGGAGAGGTCCTGCGCCATATGGACCAGGTACGGACCCGCCAGCAGCGCGATGCCCACCAGCACCGCCAGCGAAGCCTGGAGCACCGAGCCGAGGTGCTTGGCCGAGCCCTGCATCACCACGATCCCGGTCACCCCGGCGCCGACCAGCACCACCCCGGCAGCGCCGCGCGCCAGCGGCAGCACCCGTTTGCTGCGGCTCACCTCGACCCAGCGCGCCCGGCGGGCGTTGTCGGCCTGCCGCCAGACCAGCGCTACGCCCGCGCTGATCAGCAGCAGCGGCCAGATGTAGGCGTTGGCGCCGCCGAGCTGGAGGTTGTCCACGAAGATCGCCGTCCCGGCGACCAGCGCGAGCAGCGCGACGATCTGCCCCTTGTCGGGCTTGCGGACGAAGGGCCGGCGCCGGCCGTCGGGCGACGTCCCGGCCGGGGCGTCGGCGAGCGTACGGGGCGTGTCGACGCCGCCCACCCCGAGCGGCACGACGAACCAGAACGCCGCGTACAGCAGCCCGCCCAGCCCCTCCACCATGCACAGCGCCACGAAGACGATCCGCACCCACGACACCGGCAGCCCGAGATGCCCGGCCAGCCCGCGCGCCACCCCGCCCAGCATCCGCCCCTCCGCGCTGCGGTACAGCTTGCGGACGGGGTGCTCGTCGGGGGTGGGCACTGGGGCGTAGGAGCCTCCGGCGCGGGCGGTGGTGGCGGTCATGCCGAGTTCTCGCATGCCGAGTTCTCGCATGCCGAGTTCTCGCGTGCCGAGTTCTCGCGTGCCGGGTGCTCGTCGGGTTCGGGCGCCGGAGGGTAGGAGCCCCCAGCGCGGGCGATGGTGGTGGCGGTCATGCCACCGATCGTCACATGGGGCGGGGGGTCCGGGCATCAGGGTCGACCCTGATCGGTCCCC